>CASQEL010000052.1 GCA_949427775.1 uncultured Desulfovibrionaceae bacterium | reverse complement strand
TAGTCTAGAAAAAATCGGGAAGGAACGCCACTGCTTGTTTTGATCCCGCAACGGCCCCGCTCCGCGACGCGGCGGCACAAACTTGTTACCTCTCGGCGTTACCGGCGGATAATAAGGCCGGTTTCCTCATTTTTGCGGCACGCCGACATTGCAGCGCCGTGGCCGCTCCATGTTCACACCACTAAAGAATTTCTTTTTTTATGGATATACCTGCAACACCTTTTTCAGAACATCCGCCCGCAGCCGGGCCGCAGCCGTCGGATTTGCACGGGCGCGAGGATGTCGTGGACGGCGTGCGGCTGGTCGATCTGCTGCATCAGGGAGAACAATGGCGGCTGGGGGCGATCACGCCTGACTGGCGCGCGAAACTGCTCGGCCTCCCGTTGCGTCCGGAGCCCAAAGGACTGGCGGCGCTGGCGCGGCACGGCGTGTGGCTGGCGCCGCATCCGCCCGAGTTCAAGGCGGCTCCCCTGGCCGTCATGTGCTGTGGTCAGGGCTCTGTATGGCCCGGCATGGGCCGGGCGTTGTACGATGCCTTTCCCGCCGCGCGCGAAGCCATGGATCGCATCGCGGCCATCGCGGATTGGGACGTGCTCAGCATCATGGACGAAACCGACGTGGAAAAACTCGGTCTCACCCGCTGGCAGCAGCCCTATCTTTTTCTGCTGGAATACGCCCAGGCCCACTATCTGCGCTCGTTGGGACTGCGCCCCGACATCATGTCCGGGCACAGCCTGGGCGAGCTCATCGCCCTCTGCCTTGCCGGCGTCTATACGCCGGAAGTGGGATGGTACATCATCGACAACCGCGCCCGGCTTGTAGGACGGATGGAAGCCGAGGCCGCCCGCGAAACAGGGATGATGTCCGTGCACGCCTCCGGAGACATCATCGACGGGGTGCTGACCGCGTATCCCGATCTGCGCGTCTCCAATTATAATACGCCCACGCAGTTCATCCTCGGCGGGCCGCGCGAAACCCTGCTCGAAGCGCGCCGGGATCTGCGCAAGCGCCGTATTCCGGCCATTCTGCTCAACGTCAGTCTGGCCTTCCACCATCCGAGCATGCGCGCGCTGCGCGAATATTCCCTGAACGGACTGAATTCTCTGGAAATGCACGCGCCGAATCTGCCCATGATGAGCGATGTCACCACGGGACTCTACCCCGACGACCCGTCGTCCATCTGCGAATACATCGCCGATCTGGACGAAAACGCCGTGCGCTGGGTGGAGTGCGTCCGAAATATGTGGAACATCCACGGCGTGCGGCATTTTGTGGAATTCGGTCCGGCGGACACCCTGTGCGGCCTGACCGCCGACATCGAAGAGCGCGCCGTGTGCATTCCCGCCGGGCGCAAAGGCGCCGAGAAGGAAGTGGAAGGCATGCGCAGCGCCGTGGCCCGCTTGTACGCGCTGGGCCATCTCTCCGGCCGCACGCTGCACCCGGTATCGGAAACATTGCAGTCGCCCGCCGTTGAAAATACGCCGGCGGCATCTTCCCCCGCCCCGGCCGTCGATCCCCATATCGAAGCCGTCATGCCCATTATCATGGAGGCTTCCGGGCTGACACGCGCCGAACTCGCGCCGGACATGGATCTGCGCAATGATCTCGCCATCCGTTCCAGCCGCTTTCCCCTGATCATGCACGCGGTGGAAGAACAGTTTCACATCACTCTGGAATTTGAAGACATCGCGGATGTGGCGACCATACGGGATCTTGCCCGCGTGCTGGCCCGCCTGCAACGGGGGGCCTCCGCGCGGAGCTCGGACGATATGACAAAATCTCCCGCTCCGGCCGCGTTATTGACCCCTCCCCCTCCTGTGCTCCGCTATGCCGCTGTTTCGGCCTCCTCGGCATTCCGTCCCGTCCCGCCGGACCCGCTGGGGCGGGGTTTGCCCGTCACCGCGGGCGACGTCATTCTGGCGACCGGCGACGGCCGGACGCTTCCCGCGCTGTTGACGGGCCTGGCCCCCTGGCGGTGCACATTCCTGTTGCCGGAACATGTGCCGGACGCCGCCCGTGCGCTCTCGCTCCTGGGCTCCGCCGTGCGCACCGTATCCTTCCGGTCCGCCGAGGCCGATGCCGTCACCGGGATCGTGGAAAAAGCGCGGCGGAAATACGGCAGGATAGACGGTCTGCTCCGGACGCTCGACGTTTCCCGGCCCGAAGACGTCGCCGCCGCGGGAGACGCGCTGCGCGCCTGCATCCGGTCCTGCCGGGGGTTGCGCTATGTCGCCGTCGCCATCAGAGGCGCGACGGAACCCGCCCGCGAAGCGGCGGACGCGCTGCGCCGTCAGCTCCCGGCCACTGACGTTCCCTGGCGTATGGTCATCCTGTCGGAAGATATTCCCTCGGACGCAACGGCGGACCTGCTGGCCCGCGAAATGCTGCTGAGCACCGAAAACACTGTTCTGCTGTCGCGCGCGGCGCTGCCCGGGCCGGAACAGATCACCCCCCTCCCGCGCGAACGGGCAGAGCGCTTTCCCCTGGTATTCCCTCTCCTCCATACGGAAAACGCTTCTTTGCCGGTGGAAAACATCCCGGCCGCTTTCCTTGGAGGACACCACTTTTCTCAATACGGAGATCCCTGGCTGAAGGCGGCGCGGCGGTCTGACGGCACAGCCCGCGCGCCCGAAGCCATGCTGCTGGAATGCCTTCTGGAAACCGCCGTCCAGGGGAGCCCCTGGCTGCAGGCGACGGGCGCGGCGGAGATCGTCTTTACCGCCCCCGTGGAGTGCCCGCCGGGGATTACTCGTGAAGCCCGCATCGGCGCCGCAACTCTGCCCTGGAAATCCGACGAGGCGGTTCCGGCACGCCCTTGCGCGGTCCGGCTGGAAGCGCGCGACATCAGCGATAACGGTCGCCGCCGGGACAGTTGGTCAAGCATCTGCGCCGGGCACGTCCTGTTGTCCTGCCCGGCCGTCGCTCCGGAAACGCCTGTGCCGTTGTGGACTCCGGGAACGGCCGGGGGGGCTGCGGAAATCATTGCCGATGCCGACGCTTTGGGATATTGTTTCCCGATGCCCGCATTGCACGCCCTGTTTCGCCTTGCAGCCCGCACGGTCATGGCGGCCCGCACGGAAACGCCTTTCGTATCGCCGCAAATCGTGCGGATCGGGCGGTTGCGGTTTTCCCCGGCGTATGTGCCACAGGGCGGCTTTCATCTGGAATTGCAGGGCAATCCCGCGTGTTCCCAACATTTTCGATTCCACGGGCAAGTCGCAGACATGCGGGGCGCCGTGCGCATGACGGTGGAAGATCTGGAGATGCGGCTCGTTCCCCTCGCTCCGGAATCCCGACTTCCCCGTGAACAGTCGTCATTCACGGAAAAATAATTCCGGCACCCGCCGCGTCGCGCGCACGGGTGCCTGCCGTTTTTGGGCCAGGTTCGGATTCAGTACGTCAGCGTTGATGGCAATCAAAGGAAACACCATGATACATCGTCCGTTTTTCTACGCCGCATCCGCCGCGCAGCCGCATGGAAGACTCAGGCATTTCTGCATCATGACCCTGTGCATGGCATTGTTGTTCCTGGCCGCATGCGCCTCCCGAAAGGCATCGCAGAACGCGCCGGAACTGCCCGCCCGCCACTGGCTCGAAGAGGCTCCGGGGGTTCCTGTGGAAAACAAGGTGAAGCTCGAATCCGCCGTTCCCAATCTGTACGATCCCGACAAGACCTTCCGGTTCGACGACTGTGTTTACCTGACCATCCAGCAATCGCCCATGCTGGTCAACAGCGCCGTGGATCTGGAAGTCAAACGTCTGCAACTCACCGACGCCATCTGGCAGTATCTGCCCGAACCGCGCATGACCTTGACGGCCTCGTCCAACCTGACACAGTACAACGACAGCGAGAAAGACAAGCCCAGCGACTACGGCCAGCCCAAATTCCAGATAGGTTTTTACGCCTCCTTCCCCAATCCGCTGGCCACATATTTCAATCACCAGGTTCAGAAGATCATGGTTTCCCTGGCCATTTCAGCCCATCGCAAAGCCATCGGCGCGGCGCTCACGCAGATCGCGGAAATCTATCTCAAGCTGGAAGCGCAACGCAAGATCATGGAGCAGCAGAAGAGCCTGCTGCCGTTGAACAAGGAACTAATCGCCTACTGGCAGCAGGTGGAAGCCGTGGAAGGCCGCCAGGGCGTCTCGGTGAACATGGCCCGCCAGAAAGAACGCCAGGCCCAGCTCCAGGTGGAAAAATCCGAGATGGAAGCGGTGATGCTCCAGACCAAACTCAAGATTCTGGCCGGGGTGGACCCTCGCCAGAAACTCAAACTGGACACCAGCGACGCCGACAGCATTCTGCGGGGCTTCAACGGACACAATCTTCAGTGGGAAAACCGTTGGCCCGCCACCGAGGACGAGCTCATCGTGCGTACCCAGGTCGTTTTGCACGATTACAATATCATGGTCGCCTGGGCCAAGTACGTCCCTGACATGACCATCCACGTCAACAACAACCCGCCCGCGGGACAGTACCAGCCCGCCAAGGGCACATCCGACCTGTTTGTCCATCTGAACTTCGACTTTCCCCTGCTGGACTGGGGGCGTCGTTATCGCGGCGTGCAGACCGCCCGCATGGGCAAGGCCAAGGCGTTCCACGAACAGGCGCGCCGGCGTACCGATTACTCCAACAAATGGCTGCAGAGCGAGCAGCGGGTCAGCATGGCGGAAACCGGCAAGAAGTTGGCCCGGAACAGCCTGGACGTGGCGGAAATGGAGTACAAGGAAGCGGAAATCGCTTTCCGCGAAGGTGTCGGAGACTTCCCGGCCGTCATGAACAAAAAGGAAGCTGTGGTCAACAGCCGCATTAAATACATCAACGCGGAACTGGAACTGGAACTGGCGCAACTGGAATGGATGGATGTGGCCAACGTGCTTCAGGAACGCTATCTCGGCCTTCCGGCAAAGGAGATCAAGTGATGGGACGGCATATACTTTCCCCCCTCGTTCTGACGGCCACGCTGCTGACGATGCTTGCGCATATTCCGGCCCGCGCCGCCGATCCGCAGTCCACCATCCTCAGCGGCAAAGTCGTGACCACGGTAACCCGCTGGGTAGCCCTGCCTTTCAACGCCATCGTGGATGAAGTGCTGGTCGCGCCGGGCGACGCCGTCACCACGGGTCAGGGACTGTTGCGCTATCATCTCCAGGAGGAAGCGGAGCGCGTGCTTCAGCGGGAAGTGACCATGGGGGCGGGCACTGAAGGTATGCGCGGCCAGGTGCTGGACATGGAGCGGCGTCTGGCGGAAAGTATCGCCCAGCGGAACAAAACCCGCCAGCTGGTGGCCTCGAAGCTGGGGTCCGCACAGGCGTTGCGGCGTCTGGAAGACGACGTGACTTCCCTGCAGAAGCGTATCGCCCTCACGCGCGCCACCATTGAAAAGACGGAGGCGTCCTTCAAGGCCCGAATGACCGAATTGGAGGGGTATTACGGCGTTCCTCTGAAGGGAGGCGCGCTGCTGCCCGACACGCTGACCCTTACCGCGCCGTTGGACGGCCATGTTCTTTCCGTCGCGTCCAACCTCTATCCGGGCGCCCAATTGCCCGCAGGCACCGCCCCCATCAGCATTGGTCAGATGAACCCCATGCTGATTCAGGTCCAGGTCTATGAAGCCGATCTCAGCCGCATCAAGGTAGGGGATACGGCCGTGGTCCAAATTCCCTCGCTGCGCGACAAGGAATTTTCCGCCCGCGTCGCCAAAATCGCCTGGACATCCAACGATATGAACGTCGCCAACCCTTCGTTTTATACGGTGGAGCTGACGGTGCCCAATCCGGATCTTGAGTTGAAGCCCGGCTTCAAGGCTGTCGTGCATTTCGGCAGAAGCGCGAAGTAGTTTGCACTGATTTCAACGCCGCGTCCGGCAGAGATGCCGACGCGGCGTCGCCGACCTTGCAGGACGTCATGACTTCGCAAACCCGCACCCGACTTTTGAAACTGTTTCAGGCTGTGATCATCATCGCCTGTTTCTGGTATCTGCTGCACGATATGCGGGTGGAAGAACTGCTGGCGGCCGTCCGCGTATATTCGCCATGGCGCGTGTTGTTGTTCATGACGATCTTCCTTTTTTTCGTTCTGCCCGCCGGAATCCGCCTGAACTATCTGACAGGGGGTAAAGCGACCCTGCCCACGGCACTGGCGGCGTTCGTTTTCGGCAACGGCGTCAACAACCTCCTGCCCGCCAAATTGGGAGAAGTGGCTAAAGCCGCCTATCTGGCCCGCCGCCGTCATATCAGCGCGGCGGAAAGCCTGTGCGCGGTTTTCTGGGAGCGGCTTTCGGATCTCAATGCGGTGCTCGTCTATGCCGTAGCCATCGGTCTGTATTTCAACGTCAGCCGTCTTTATCTCCCCCTGCTGGGAGGCATGCTGATCCTCTGGTGCGGGCTATTGCTGCTGTTCCGTTTTCCCGAAACGTTCGTACGCATGACCGGCCGGTTGCCTTCGGAACAACTGCGCGGGCTGACGCGATCCATTGTGGAACGCCTGGGCGGAGCCGCCCACCGACCGCGCTGGCTCGTGCTCATGGGCCTTTCTCTCGCCCTGTGGTGCGGGTACGTTGTGTTCACCTTCTGGTTCCTCGCCGCGGTCTGCCATCTGCCCATAGGGGCAGGCGGCGCGGCCCTGGTCTGCATCGCCGGAGGCGTCGGTCTGATTCTGCCGTCCATGCCCGCCGGTCTCGGCGCTTATGAGGCGGCCTGCGTGACGGCTTTAGGAGTGCTCGGCGTGGACAAGGCCCAGGCTCTGGGAGCCGTTCTGACGCTGCACCTGACGCAAATGGCGCCGTTTGTGTTGTTTGCGGGATATGTGCTGCTGCGGGAAGATTTTCATCTGCGGCCTTCTCCCCATAAGGAGCCTCATGGCGAAGCTTAAAAGTATTCCTCAGCGTCTGGGATATGTCCTCGGCGCCCAGTGGACCCGCGATCTCGCCTGGACGGGATTCACTATTCTCCTGGCCCGCTGGAGCCCCGACGCCCTGGGACAGATCATGCTGGCCCTGACCACCGGCTATCTGGTACGCACGGTTGCCGATGTGGGGCTCAACGATTATCTGTTGTCCACATTCGCCCGCCGGGAAAGCCGTCCCCGCATGCTGCTGGGAGAAGTCACCTGGCTCAAGGGAGCCCTGCTGCTGCTGGCTCTGTGCGCCACGTGGTTTTTTACAGGCTGGCAACAGTACACTTTTGAACTGCGCCTCACGGTGCTGGCCATTGCCGCCGGCCTCGGGTTGGACGCGGTAACGGATTCCTTTTTCGCCCTGTGCCAGGCGCGGGGACGGCAGGATGTGGAAATGCGCATTCGCGTGCCCGCCAGTCTGCTCGGCATCGGCTACGGCATCTGCCTGGTGTTGCTGGGGGCCTCGCCCGTCTACATCGCCCTGTACAAACCCATCGAATCACTCATCCTCATGGCCTTTGCCGTCAAGGCTCTGGGACGCAATCCCCTTACCGGCATCAACCTGGAGCAGATGCGGGATTTGGGGCGGCAGTGGAAAAACGGCATCGTCTTCACCTGCATGGCCTGTTGCACCATGGCCTATAACAAAATCAACGTCTTCTTCCTGAAAAACCACGGCGGCGACGCCGCCGTAGGCGGATACAGCGTCGCCTGGGAAACGGTGGAAGGCCTTTCTGTCCTGGTGTCCAGCGCCCTGCTGGGAAAAGTCATATTTCCGATGCTGGCCAGACTGTGGGAACAGGACAGGGAGGGATTCCGACAACTTTCCGGGCAGACGGCCCGCAGCCTGTGGGCCGCCGCCCTCCCCATCATCTATGTGCTCTGCGTGGAAAGCGACCGCATCCTGACCTTTATCTACGGCGCCAATTACAGCACCGCCGTCACGGCGCAACGCCTGCTGACGCCGTGCCTGGCCACCGCCTTCCTCCATAATCTGGCGGCCTACGCCATGATCGGCATGCGGCGACACCGTCTGTTGCTGGCCTTCTATCTGAGCGGCCTGGCGCTCAATATCGTGCTGTGCCTGGAGCTGATCCCGCTCAAACCGCTGGAAGGAGCCGCCATCGCCCTGACGGCCACCAAAGTTTGGGTGGCTATCCTGACCGTCAGCTATTTCCAGTACGCGGCACGCCCCATGAGTCTTGTCCAGTGGGGAATGATGCTGGCGACCATCGGCGCTTCCGCGGGGTTGTGGTGGACGTTGACGCCGCTTCTTCCCCGCCTGGCGGCCGAAGCGGCCGGGTTGCTGCCGCTCCTGCTGTTGCTCTGGCGCTGGCGGCCGCCGCCGCCGTGGGAAAGCGCTCCGCATCAAAATACCGGTCCGCAATCCGGGACGACGGAAAACGAGGGTCCCACTGCAACGTGACGCAGAGAATTTTTACGGCGGCTTTTGCAAAACCGTGCATCATATCAGATGATCACGGAAATGCGCTCCCGTCGCATTTACATATGGGACTGTTCCCGCAGCCGACCCGTGCGTCAGGCTGACTGCGATTTGTTCCAACGCATCTGCAACCGACACATCTCCGGAGATGCCATGTATCCTGCTTTTCTCTCCCGCCTGTATTCCCTGAATAAGGATTTGCCGCGAACGCCTGCTTTTGTTTGCACCTGTCTGTGCCTTGCCTTCCTGTTGTGCGCGGGGTACGCAGCCACGGCTGAAGCCGGCGGACCTACCGGACCACGGCTCACCTGGGGCGCTTTTCAACGTTTCTGGAACACCGGAGCTTCCCCTTTGGTGCACCTCCGCAATCCTGTGCCGGAAGAAGGGGGATATCTTGTAGACTACGGGCATACGACGACTCTGCATATCCGCATGGAAGATGGCTACGTGCGCGGCCTCACCATCAACTTCTCCGGCGTCAGGGACCACTACGACGGAGGCCCGCGATTTCTCCAATTAGTGCATCGGGCATTGGTTGTCGGCAGCTATCGGTGGCCTGAGGAGCGCATTTTGGAAGCCATCCGCGCCTTCGAGGCCATGGCGCCTGAACCGACGGAATATCACTATCACAACGCCAAATTCAGCCGCCGCTACACGCCGGAAACCGGCTGGGAATTTCACATGGACTATGTCTCCCCGGAAGCGGCGATACAGCAAAAAGAGCGACAAACCCCGTGATCATGCGGCACAAAATCAGGGCGTGCCCGAAAGTTTCCGCTGCGGGCCGTCCAAAAGCCGAATTTTTTCGGCATCGACGTTTTCACAGCGTCGACCTTTCTTTCGCACTCCGCATCTTGTCCCAAAATTCCGATTTGTCCTTCCCGTGAAAAACAGCAAAAGGATACTTGACGTTTCCCCGAAAAAGCGTTTTGAAAGACGTTGGGCCTTCCAAAGCAGTAAAATAGTATGTTATGTAGGCAAAGGCACTGAATGCAATCGCCATGCATAAGGAGGAAACACGTGGCGCCGCGTGGAATAAAAAAATAACATATTGAAAAACAAAAAATTTTGCTGCCAAGATGCACACCTGGACAGGTATTTTTTTCACGACACATCCTTGTCACTTATCGAAGGAGGAACATCATGTCTCTTATGAAAAAATGCGGTAAGGTTTTTCTTGCCGGAGCTCTTGCCCTTGTCCTTGCCGTCCCGGCGGCGGCTGCGGATGTGAAAACCAAGTACTTTTCTCTTGCTTTGCCCGACGACTG
>CASQEL010000051.1 GCA_949427775.1 uncultured Desulfovibrionaceae bacterium | reverse complement strand
CCTGATTCTTGGCGGGCATCTGCAGGAGGACGGGGAAGATCCGCGCAGTCTTTCCCTGCGTATAGCTTTGGTAGGGGCCGAACCGTACACTGAAGAATACCGCCGCCGTATCGAAGAGCTGTTTGATATAAAAGTCTATAATTCCTATGGCCTTTCGGAGATGAACGGCCCTGGTGTGGCCTTGGAGTGTGAGGAACAGCACGGCCTGCATCTTTGGGAGGACGCCTACATTCCGGAAATTATCGATCCCGCGACAGGAGAACCTGTGGCCGACGGAGAAGTGGGGGAATTGGTCATGACCTGCTTATGCCGTCAGGCGATGCCCATTCTGCGTTATAGAACGCGTGATCTGACCCGCTTTCTTCCCGGAGAATGCCCTTGCGGTCGCCAACACCGACGCATCGATCGTATTTTCGGCCGGGCCGACGATATGTTCATCATCAAAGGCGTCAACGTCTATCCCATGCAGATCGAACAGGTGATTATGACCTTCCCTGAAGTGGGGCAAAACTACCTCATTCTTCTGGAAAAAGATGGTTTGGGCGACCAGATGCGAGTACAGGTGGAACTGCGTGACGAGTGCTTTGTGGAAGACATGCGTATTCTCCAGAGCCTTCAAAAGGCCATAGCCCGTCGTCTCCGTGATGAAGTACTGGTCACTCCCAAAATCGAACTTGTTCAGAGCAATACATTACCCAAAAGTGAAGGTAAAGCCGTACGCGTCAAGGATCTGCGCGATCTTATAGAAACTCCATAGTCGTAAGAATTTCGACTTCTGACGAGCACACAACTTATCCGCAAGATGTAACGTGGAGGTTTGCTGTGTAAAAATGACAGCGGCCATAGAACAGGAGACTCGACCTCCGGAAAATCAGGAAAGATATGATCAGTGTTTTGCCGCCGACGCTGGCTTACATGCTGGCCAGTGCCTTTTTAGGACTTCTGGGCCTTGTTTTACTGCTCAACATATTCTGGTTGCCCTCCAATTGGATTCTTCTGGGACTGTTGTCTCTATGGAAATATTTACATCCTGATGCCACAGCCATGGGAGTTTTATTTTTTTCCCTGATGATTGGGCTGGCCGTACTGGGAGAAGTTTTGGAAATGGCCATGCAGATTATTAAAGCCCGCAAGTACGGCTCCACATCCTCGGGGACGTTTGCCGGAATGATTGGCGCTATTGCGGGCGCCATTTTACTCGCACCATTGTTTTTTGGTCTCGGCGCCCTGATCGGCGCCCTGTTGGGGGCTTGGATCGGCTGCTTTCTTATGGAACGCCTCAAAGGAATGCCCACGGCAAAAGCTGTGGATGCCGCTTTTGGAGCCATGGTAGGACGTTTTTTGGGTACAGTCTGCAAATGTGGTATCGGCGGCGCCATGCTGGCCTTGACCGGCCGGTACGTCTGGCACCAGATTCCGTCGTTGCCTGAAAGCGAAAAAATGGTTTTGAACATCGTCACGCTGTTTTGTTAGAGCATTCTTTCGGTCAGAGGGGTCTGCTCCATCAGTTCACAGTATCGCTCCATGGGTGTTTTCCCATTGTGAGCACTGTGAGGGCGCTCCCCAGTTGTAGTTGTGTTGCCCTCCGCCAGCATGTCGAGATCTGCCGATGCAAGGTCAACGGTGCTGTAGAATTCAATCTTGTCTGTTCTTTGCGATCGCTCGACCTTACCATTCAGATGCGGTGAGGCAGATTTGTTGGGGCGAAATTTGATTCCATATTGTTTCAAGCCTTCCTGGACGATGACGGCAAAAAACTCACGCCCTCGATCTGTTTGAATCCGTTGGATGGGGAAAGGCATTTCCTCAAGAACGCAATCAAGGAAATCCGATGTATTGTTTGCAGTTCGGCGGGTATATACTCGTAAAACCCGATAACGGGTACAGTCGTCCACGGCGGTATATTGATATATGCCAGAGCGATTTTTCAGGTATCCATTTGCCCCGCTCGCCGGGAATCGGGTGTTGGTAACGCGTAAAGTCGATTGTACGGCGATATGTTATCAAAGGCTTTGCCTGATGACGGCAAAGAACTTTGTGAATTGCTGCGACAGAGAGAGAAACACCATGAAGCCGTTTCAGCTCGCTTTGAATTCGCCATAGAATCCGGACGCGCTTGTGACGCCGTTTTCGAGCTGGGCGCGAAACATGCCGTGAGGCAAAAGAAAAGGCCCTCCAGGAACAGAGGGCCGTGAAATCGTGAGTGTGTGTGGCGTTAGTCTTGCTTGCGGGTCAGGTAGAGACCAAAGGCAAAAACGCCTGCTCCAAGAAGTATTGCTGTTATCATGGCGGCGCCAAAACTCATCTCGCCCCCCTTATTTTCAGGATGAACGCGGCAACAAAGAAAAACGCGGCTCCTGTGACTCCGCCTGTCATGTGTTCGGGCTGGAACAGCCCCACGACAAGACAGCCGACGCTGACTTTTTCCAGCCAACCCGCAATGAAGCCGACAGCCTCAAGCTTCTGTTTTTCTGTCATGCCAACCTCTGGTATTTTAGATAAACGGCAAAACGTATTCCGTCAATTTCCGCTCCAGTACCACATAACACAAAATACTTCGTATTTTGCGTCAAGATCATTCGCCGAAAAACGCGGTTTTCGGCTCATTCACGGCGACTATGCCGCCGCGCCATGCTCTCGCATGGCGGCTAGTACACAGAAACTTTAGATGTTTCTGTGTACTAGTCCAGCCAAGGGTAATCGCACGAATGCTATAACAATTTGAAATAACAAGAGAAATTTTTGAGAGCAAGATTTTATATAGTCAATATTTTCAAATAGTCAGCTCTGTTCGCGCGATTGCCCCGGGCGCGGGCTGCGCCGGGCTGGACGTCATATCCGCTTTGCTGTAGCGTGCGCCCGTCGCCCCGGGATGACCGCGGCGGACATACCGGAGAAATCTGAGGTAGCATTTCCATGACTGTTCCCACTCCCGTCGCCACTGTCGGCTTGTTGATCCTCTCCAATGTGTTCATGACCTTTGCCTGGTACGGACACCTGCGCCACAAAAGCATGCCGCTGCTGGTGGTCATTCTTGTCAGTTGGGGCATCGCCTTTTTCGAATATCTGTTGCAGGTGCCCGCCAATCGCATCGGCTACGGGTATTTTTCGGCCGCCGAACTGAAGACTGTTCAGGAAGTCATCTCACTGTCGGTGTTCGCCGTATTTTCCACATTCTATCTGGGAGAGAGCCTGCGGTGGAATCATCTGCTGGGGTTCGCCCTGATCGTCGCGGCGGCGTTTTTCATTTTCAAAAAATGGTAAAGTAAACGGCGAAGTTTCAACGCATTGCCATGCCTTGTGGAAAAAGATAAATAACTGCATGATGCCTTTTTCAGCCGGACGCGGTGGTCTTTCGCCCGGCCGTGAGTTTTTCGCTCGCTATCGTAATCATTCGGAGGGATCATACATGGGATTTCGCAAGGAACACGATTTTCTCGGCGATTTGGAAATTCCCGACGATGCGTATTACGGCGTGCAGACCATGCGCGCCGTGGAGAATTTTAAAATTTCCAAGTACACCATATCATCCTGCCCGGAATTGATCCGGGCCTTCGCCTATGTGAAAAAGGCGGCGGCGCTGGCCAACATGGAGTTGGGCGTGTTGTCCGCCGAGATCGGCAAGGGCATTTGCGCCGCCTGCGACGAGCTCCTGGCGGGGAAACTGCACGATCAGTTCCCGGTGGACGCGATCCAGGGCGGGGCCGGCACCTCCACAAACATGAACGCCAACGAAGTCATCGCCAACCGGGCCCTGGAGTTGATGGGCCACAAGAAGGGCGAATATGAATTTTGCCATCCCAATAACCATGTGAACTGCTCCCAGTCCACCAACGACACCTATCCCACGGCGTTTCGTCTGGCGCTTTACATGGAATTGACCAACCTGATGGAGCATATCAAATATCTTCAGACGGGGTTTGCCGAAAAGGGTGTGGAGTTCGCCGACGTGGTCAAAATGGGACGCACCCAGTTGCAGGATGCCGTGCCCATGACCCTGGGACAGGAATTTTCGGCCTATGCCACGACCATCGGAGAAGACGGCCAGCGTGTGGACGACGCCCGCAAATTGCTGCTGGAGATCAATCTCGGCGCGACGGCCATAGGCACGGGCATCAACGCGCCTTCCGATTACGCCCGCGTGGTCTGCACGCATCTGCGCAACCTGACCGGATTGAAGGTGAGCACCTCCGAAAATCTGATCGAAGCCACCTGGGATACCGGGGCCTATGTGCAGATTTCCGGAGTGCTCAAGCGCTTTGCGGTCAAACTTTCCAAAATCTGCAACGACCTGCGGCTGCTTTCGTCCGGGCCGCGTACCGGCATCAACGAAATCAACCTGCCGCGTCTGCAGCCGGGGTCTTCCATCATGCCCGGCAAGGTCAACCCCGTGATTCCCGAAGTCGTCAACCAGATCTGTTTCGACGTCATCGGCAAGGACGTGACCGTCACGCTGGCCGCGGAAGCCGGGCAACTGGAACTGAACGTCATGGAACCCATCATCGCGCACAGTCTGTTCCGGGCCGTGGAGCGCCTGTGCCGCGGGTGCGACACCTTGCGAGACAAGTGTGTTTCCGGCATCACGGCCAACAAGGAGCGTTGCCATGATCTGGTGGTGGGGTCCATCGGCATCGTGACCAATCTCGTGCCGGTCATCGGCTATGAAAAATCCGCCGCGGCCGCCAAGGAAGCCCTGGCCACCGGCAAATCCGTGGCCGAGGTGATTCTGGAGCAGGGCCATCTGACCAAAGAGCAGATCGACACCTTGTTGGCCCCGGAAAATATGATCCGTCCTTCGAGGGCCCATCTGTAGCCGATCCGCGTCGAACGCCTGAATCCGGTGGGGTCGCGTTTCCGCGGGGGTGGGGCGCGGCCCGCCGGAATATTTTTTCCGAGGGGGGGAGCATGCTCTCGGCCATTATCGTCTGCACCGTTTTTGCCTTTGTCGCCGGGGTGCTGGACAGCATCGCCGGAGGCGGGGGGTTGATCACCCTGCCGTCGATGCTGTTGATGGGGATTCCGCCGCACATGGCGTTGGGAACGGGCAAGTTCGCCTCCACGATGGGAACCTCCCTGGCGTTGATGAATTTTGCGCGCAACAATCTGGTGGTCTGGCGCATCGCCGGGATAGGCATACTCTTTTCCCTGCTCGGCGCGTATGTCGGAGCGCAGGTGGCCCTGCTGGTGAACAGCGCGTTGATGGGCAAGATCATTGTGGCCCTGCTGCCGGTAGGCATGGCGATGACGCTTATTCCCAAAAAGGAGCAGGCGGCGACTCAGGGAACATTGACGCCCATGCAGTGCTGGTGCTTTGTGCCTCTGGTTTCGTTTGCCGTGGGCGCATATGACGGATTCTTCGGGCCGGGGGCGGGAAGTTTCTTCATCCTGGCGTTCCACTGGGTGCTGCGCATGGGGTTGATCGAAGCTTCCGCCACCTCCAAGGTCTTCAACCTGGGCTCCAACCTGGGAGCGTTGATCGGGTTTTTGTGGAACGGCAAGGTGCTGTTCGCTCTGGCGTTGCCCATGGCCGCGGCGAACATGGCGGGCAACTGGGTGGGCAGCCGGATGGCGATCCGGCTGGGACCGTCCATCGTGCGCAAATTTTTGACTGTTTCCCTGGGACTGCTGTTTGTGACGTTGTTCTGGCAGTATTTCTTCAAGGAATAGAAATACGGCTCAAGGCGCGCTCCCGCGGACGGGGCGGAGCGTCGTCGTTGGAATGACGCATGGTTCAAGGGCGGACAGGGGCTATGAACCGCGCGTTCCCCACATTTTCAAGACTTTCTGGCAGTCGAACTTGTAGTCCGTGGGATTAAGGTGCGCACGGATGGAAACGCCGGGCGTCTTCTCCAGATCCAGCATGCGGGCCTGCGTGAACAGAAAACGTCCCGCGTCGCGAGGGATGGCCAGCACGCGGGGTTTGTTCAGCGTTTCATGGGGATTGCCGCAGACGACGCCGAATTCTCCCGTGGACAGTCTGACAAGGGAGCCCGTGGGGTACACGCCGATGCAGCGGATGAACTTCTCCGTCAGGTCAGGAGGAAACGCGGAACCGCGCATCTCGTAGAGCGTGGTGATGGCCGTCGTGGGCGGCAGGGCCTTGCGATAGGGTTTGTTGCTGGAAAGGGCGTCATAGACATCCGCAAGGCTCAGAATGGAAGAGAACACGCTGATGTCCTCGCCGCTTTTGCCGTGGGGATACCCTGTGCCGTCGATTTTTTCATGATGTTCCAGAACCCCGCGGCATACGAGCTCCGGCACATCCTTATGCGCCGCCAGTTTCTCGTACCCGAGCGTCGAGTGCGTCCGGATGATGGCGAATTCGTCGGGATTGAGCCGCCGTGGGGCGTTGAGAATGGACGCGGGGATGAACTGCTTGCCGATATCGTGCAGTATGCCCGCCAGGCCCAACAGGCGCAATTGTTCCTGATCATACCCCAGAAATTTTCCGAACATGACGGCCAGCATGGAAACATTGACCGAATGGCAGAGGGTATAGAGATCGGCCCGTTGCAGTCCCTTGAGGCAGAGCAGGGCGTCCCGGTTGCGCTGCACGCTGCCGACGATGTCGTCCACAACATCCGTGACCGCTTCGATCCGGACTTCGCCGGTTTCCTGTGTCTGAAGAAAAAGCTCTCGGGCGGCGAGAAACGACTTTTGGTAAAAGCCTTTCAGGGAAACGAGTTCCTGTTCCACGGAAATGGCGGATTGGGCCGGGCCGCCTTGCGCGGACGGGGATGTCGGAACCGCCGGAGCGGATGTTCGTGGAGCATCGGCCGATGTCCGCGGCGACGCTGTTTCGGACGGCGCGCCGGGCGCGGCTTTCGGAGGGACGGGATTTTTTTCGGACGCTTCCGCCCCTTCCCTGACCACCCAGCATTCTTTCAGGCCGAGCGCCCGGAGCCGTTTCAGATCTTCCTGCGTTTTGAGCAGGAGAAAAGGGCCGGAGAAATCCGGGTCCGGAAAAAGGACATTGGCGATGCGGATTCCCGGCGAGAGATTTTCAATGGCGATTTTGTACAGCGTGCGCATATTTCCATCCGAAGATCGGCTGTTCCGCCGCCAGCGGATGCCCGCGGGGCGTCTTTCCCCCGAAAGAAAGAAAAAGATGCCGCCGATAGGGCGCACGGCGACTCCCCCATTCTCCCCGGCGGGAGAAGTGGCGGAACATACGAACGATGCATGGGACGCCCCGGGACGACATTCCACGAACCCCGGCAGCCGTCCATAAAGGCGTTTCATATTCCGTAGCGCAATATGGTGTCGTCCGTCAAATCGGCATTGTTGCGAAGTCATGGGAATCCGGCTTGTCTCCCGATGCGGCGTTGCTTTTGAAGTTGTCCCATTTCAAAGGCGGCGCTGCCCATTGATGGAGTATCGCGGCTGAAAAAGGGCCGGATGCCTTCGCATCCGGCCCTTGGCGTCCGCGGCGTTCCACGTATGTTTCAGGATCAGTTTTTCAGACTGTGTATGGGGGCGGGAATACGCCCTCCCAGGCTGATGAAGCCGCTGGGATCGCCTTTGGGCACGGGAATGATGGCCGCCTTGCCGAGCAACCCCCCGAAAGAAACTTCTTCTCCGGCCTCTTTGCCGGGTACGGGAATGATGCGCACGGCGGTGGTTTTATGATTGATCATGCCGATGGCCATCTCATCGGCGATAATGCCGGAAATGGTGGCGGCCGGTGTGGCGCCGGGGATGGCGATCATGTCCAGCCCCACGGAACAGACGCTGGTCATGGCTTCCAGTTTTTCCATGGTCAGCAGGCCGGAAGTCGTGGCGGCCTCGATGCTGGAGTCTTCGGAAACCGGAATAAACGCCCCGGACAGGCCGCCCACGGCGGAGGAGGCGAATGCCCCGCCTTTTTTTACGGCGTCGTTAAGCATGGCCAGCACGGCGGTGCTGCCGGGCGCGCCGATGGAGGACAAGCCCACGCTCTGAAAAATTTCGCCCACCGAATCGCCGACAGCCGGCGTCGGGGCCAGCGACAGATCGGCCACACCGAAAGGAATGCCCAGACGCCGGGCCACTTCGGAACCGATCATTTCGCCTACGCGGGTCACCTTGAAAGCCGTGCGCTTGATCACGTCGGCCACATCCAGCAGCGTGAGGGCGCGCCCCTTGTCCGCCAGGGCGCGGTCGATGGCTTTTTTGACCACGCCGGGACCGGAAACCCCCACGTTGATGACCACATCGGGTTCGCCCACGCCGAGATAGGCTCCGGCCATGAACGGCACGTCCTGCGGAATATTGGCGAAGACCACCAGCTTGGCGCAGCCGATGCCGCCGCGATCCCGCGTGGCTTCGGCTATGCCGAGAATCTGACGTCCCATGAGCGCCACGGCGTCCATATTGATGCCGCTGCGCGAAGACGCCACATTGATGGAGGAACAGATGCGATCGGTGGTGGCCAGGGCTTCGGGCAGCGCATCTATGAGCGCCCGATCGCCTTTGGTGAAGCCTTTTTCCACCAACGCGGAAAATCCGCCCAGAAAATCCACCCCCGCCTCTTTGGCGGCCTCATCCAGGGTGCGGCAGATGGCGACCATGCCGTCAGGGCCGAAAGGCGCGCCCACCACGGCGATGGGGCTGACGCTGATGCGTTTGTTGACCACGGGAATGCCGTACTTGTCGCCCACCTCGTTGCAGATGCCGACCAGATCGGCGGCATAACGGTGGATCTTGGCGCGCACGTTGTTGGTGAACACGGCGAGATCGTGGCTGACGCAGTCGAAAAGGCTGACGCCCAGGGTGACGGTGCGCACGTCCAGGTGTTCATTGCGCAGCATGTTCAGAGTGCTGATGACTTCGCGTTCGGAAAGCATGGGAGTTCCTCAGTGTTGCGGTACGGTTCCTTTCCCGTCCGGCGTGTCCGTCGGCGGGCCTTGACCGGAATATACGGACGCCTTTCTCCCGGAAAGGCGCGGAGTACAAAAATATTCTGCATCGGTATCGCCGCCCGCTCGCCGCCGCGGCACGACAGCTTCCGCGCGGAGGCGAGGCGTCCTCTTATACGGGCGAGACGCGATGGATCGCCTCAAAAATGTCTCTGTGCTGCACGCTGACCTGCAGGGAGAGACGTTCGCCTTCCGCCACCAGTTCCTTGCGCAGGCGGACGGGGTCCGCTGTTTGGGGAACCATGACTTCAAACACGAAGAGGGCATGGTTGGGGCCGCTTTCGCCCAGAATGGCCTTGAGATTTTCGATGTTCACGCCATGACGGGCGAATACCCGGCTCATGGCGGCGATGAGGCCGGGGCCATCCGGCCCGTCGACCGTGACCACAAACGGCTGGGTGTCCCGTCCGTTGCTCCAGAAGCCCTCCACCGCCGGACGCACGATGACGGACAGATCCACCCGGCTTTCGTGCAGTCCCAGTTGCAGATGGCGGCTCAGCGCCGTGTCGTCCAGGGTGTCGGGCGCGGTGACGATGAAAATGGCGGCAAACTCTCCGGCCAGGATGGTCTGGGATACTTCGACGATGTCGCATTGCGCCTGTTCCATCAGCCCGGCCACGGTCGCCACGACGCCGGGGCAATCGCGTCCCAGAAAGGAAGCGGCAAATTTGTGCATAGGTACGCTGCCTTGAAAATATTTTAAAGATTGAAGCCCGGGAGCGGGCTCTGTCCGCCTCGCTGAAGAAACCCGCGTCTGCCGGGGGCGGAGCATGTCAGACGCTTGCGCGCCTGAAGGGGAATCGGTATTTAGAGCATTTGCAGGTTGAAATGCGCTCTTGGGGGCTGCTCGCCCCCAAACCCCTCGGCAGGGGA
>CASQEL010000050.1 GCA_949427775.1 uncultured Desulfovibrionaceae bacterium | reverse complement strand
ATGCTCTCGCATGGCGGCTAGTACACAGAAACTTTAGATGTTTCTGTGTACTAGCTTCAGCTTCGGCCGATGTGTACCTTGCGCCTTGCCGGGCGAAAACATGCGGCGTTTCGCGGACGGCATTGCAATGCGGGCTGCCCCTACAGCAACCGCGCCTGTTCGGTGCCGGAATACCCCGACAGCGCGACGGCATCTTCCCTTTCCGGACGGATCAGCGCCATGAAAGCATCTTCATCCAGAATCGTCACATGATATTTACGCGCTTTTTCCAGCTTGCCGCCCGGATCCGCCCCCACAACCAAATAGTCGAGCTTTTTGGTCACGCTGCCCGCGATTTCCGCTCCGGCCGCTTCCGCCAGCTTTTGGGCCGCCGCACGGGATATGGATAACGTTCCGGTAAACAAAACTTTTTTACCCGACAGCGCGCCCTGGGGCGCAGCGTTTTCCACACGGGTCTGCACGGGCCACAATCCCAGTTCCCGGAAACGTCGCAGCATGGCCCGGTTGCTTTCACTTTCGAAAAAAGAACGGACGGAAGCGGCCACTTCCGGCCCTACATCAGGCAGACGGGTGAGTTCTTCCGCCGTCGCCATCCCCAGGGCGTCCATGTCGGCATACTGTCCGGCAAGCAGCCTGGCCGTTTGCTCCCCCACGTGCCGGATGCCGAGCGCGCTGATCAGCCGGGGCAGCGTCGCCTCCTGCCGCGCGCGCTCAAAGGCCGTAACGAATTTCTCGGCCAACACCTCGCCCATACGCTCAAATCCCAACAGTTCCTCGACCCGCAGCGTAAACAAATCCACCGGAGACGTTACCCTTCCCGCCGTCACCAACTGTTCGATCCATTTCTGGCCAACCCCCTGAATGTCCAGCCCAGCCTTGGAAACGAAATGCTTGATGGCCTGCATCCGCACGGCCGGACAGGACATATTGGTACAGCGCCAGGCGGCCTCGCCCGGTTCGCGGTGGGCCGCCTCGCCGCAGACGGGGCACTGATGCGGAAAATCATAGGGCAGCCCCCGCACGACCGCCCCCTCTATTTCCGTCACGGCATGTGTGGACAACAGGACGGCGACGGGCTTTTCCACAGGCCGCACCACCTCGGGAATCACGTCCCCGGCGCGTTGGATGATGACGATATCCCCTACCCGCACGTCTTTGGCTCTGATTTCATCCTCATTGTGCAGTGTGGCGCGCGACACGGTGACGCCGCTCACAGGCGCCGGATCCAGCACGGCTACGGGCGTCAGCACGCCGGTGCGTCCCACCTGGATCTCAATGTCGCGCATACGCGTGTATACCTGCTGCGCCGGGAACTTGAACGCCACGGCGAACCGCGGCGAACGGGCCGTAAATCCCAGCGCTTCCTGCGCCTCCAGATTGTCCTGCTTGGCTACCGCGCCGTCGATTTCCATAGCGTAGGATTCGCGTTGCTCCCGCACTTCTGCCGCATACGCTTCCACCTCTCCCGGCGTGGCGCACAGCCGTCCGCCCGGCGGCACGGCAAAACCATATTTATGGAAGGCATCCATGACCTCATGATGAAAGCGCCACGGCGTCACGCCGCCCCATTCCACCACACCCGTACTGTAGGCCAGAAAACGCAGCGGGCGCGAAGCCGTCACCGCGATGTCCAACTGGCGGACCGCTCCGGCGGCGGCATTGCGCGGATTGGCGAAAGGCTTCTGCCCGGCCGCGTCCTGCTTCGCGTTGAGCGCCGCAAAATCCTTTTTAAAAATCACGACCTCGCCCCGCACCTCCAGCAATGCGGGAAAAGGTCCGTCACCGCGCAGACGCAAAGGGACGTTCCGGATGGTCCGCACGGCCTCGGTTACGACTTCTCCCTCCGCACCGTCGCCGCGCGTCAGCGCCCGCGTCAGTATTCCGGACTCGTAGATCAGCTCCAGAGCCAGACCGTCCAGCTTGGGATCGCACCAGAAGGCCGTCGGCGCGTCCGGAAGCGCCCGCAACATGCGCCGGACGAATTCGCGCCATTCCTCATCGGAGAACACGTTGTCCAGGCCATACATTTTGCTGCGGTGCTGCTGTTTCTCCAGACCGTCCAGCAGGATTCCGCCGACCCGGCGCGTGGGCGAATGCTCGCTGCGCAGCTCCGGATACCGTTCTTCCAGCGTTTGCAGTTCGCGGAACAACGTATCAAACGCCTCGTCGGAAATAACCGGCGCGTCCAGGGTATGGTAGAGATAATTATGGTGTTCCAGCTCGGCGGCCAGTCGGAGGGCGCGAGCGCGTTCAGCGTCCGTGGGACGGGAAGAAGAGGAATCGGAAATGTCAATCATAAATATGACCCGCGCACCTGCGAGAGATGCGTAGCTTCTTGTCCGGTTTACTCGGCGCGACCGCAAAGAGGGCGATGTATCCGGGGAAAAACCGGCGGCGACGGGATCCTACAATGTCGCGCCGTCGTTCCAACAGATTTGCAGACGCTGCAACCGCGCTCTCCAGTCAGGCCCCATACGCGCCGACAAATAAGCATCTTCCGCAGCCGCTGCCCGCTCCATAAAGCCGGGCACAGTGCGGGCTGTGGTGTGATAGCGGTGACGCACCACTATCTGCTGGTCCACGATCACGGGCCAGCCGGCCTGATATGCCCGCAAGGAGAGCCAGACGTCAAGCCCGTAGCCCTGCGGGTTGTCTCCCCTGTCCAATCCGCCCACAGCCTCCACGCAGTCCAGGCGTATTGCCGGCGCGATGCCGTCCACATACGCCACGGAACGGTACTGCAACTCCTGTTTCCTCACCATCTGGGGATGGTAGGGGTTGGCGGTGACGGACGGCGCCCATATTCCCACGGCATGGCCCAGCGTCCGTTCCAGACGGGCCAGACGTCCGGCCGCTCTGGGCAGATACGGCGGCGGCGAAACAAACCTGATATCATTATTGCAGAACCAAAGATACGTCGCTCCACGCCGCCGGGCCAAATCCAGCGCCGCTTCCAACCCGCCGCCCCAATATCCGTTGGACGGCAATCGCAGCGCGCCGGGATACGCTTGCGGAGCGGCATTGTCCAACACGACGACGGAATCCTCGGGCGCGCCCTGCCGCAAGGCCCGTTCCACGGCACGGGTCAGAGAGGGATCTCCATAGTGCAGCACCACCGCCAACAGTGAAGGAATCACGTCTGCAACTTCCTGAATTCATAAATATGTGCGCTGTCTCCTGCCGACAGCAACATTCCCCCGCGCGCATGACGAACTCCGGAAGCGGCAAGGTGATGCGCCTCATTATACATCTAACGTCGCCGGGGGACCACTCCTCCTTAACAGGACACTGCCCCCGCCTGCCGCATAAAAAACCGCGCCGACATGCCCGCGAGAGAAGCAGAAACCGCCCCCCCATGTGCGTCGACGCAAGCGCGCCGGTCACATGTCCATGCCCGCCACAGCATGCAATCCCGGAGTCCATGCGTCCCGGCCGCCGCACGCGACGAGCCGGGAACACGCTTGCATCTGACACCGCCACATCAGCCGGACATCAGGCCTGCGGCGCTGACGCTTTTTGCTTTTGCCGGGTCATAGTGCGCTGCCAGACGGCAAAATGCAACAAGGCCATGCCGCCGTGCCCCAAAAAATACAATATCAGCAGCACAACAACAGTCTTATGCACCGTAAGAGCCTGAGCGGCCTGAGGCGCTCCGGCGCGCCATAACACAAACCATGTAAAACCGGAAAACACGGTCAGCAGCAATGCGCCGAATCCCAACCCCTGCACCACGGTCGCCAGACCTCCGGGACGCGGCGCAATAATCCTGAAACGCACACTGGCGGCGATATCTTTTCGCAACTGTTCTGTTTCTCCCCATAAATATGGGAAAAAGTGCTTTAGTCCCCGAAGAGAAAAACTCTTCCAGGCAAAGACGCAACTGAACGCCAACAAGAATATTCCCGCCAGAATATGGTAGGACGAGGCAAGGTACCCTACCGTTCCCCATACCGCACCGTGCTGTAAATTTCCCGACATGCCCAGGCTGCTGCAGAGTTGCAACGTTACCATGATGACGATCAGCGCATGCATAACACGCAGCACCGGCGCCTGAAAAAATCCTAAAAAACGCCATAAAGCCGCAAGCTGCGCGGCCACTGTCGAACAAAAACGCATACAAATAACCTCCGGATGGGAATACATATTCTGACCAAAAGACCGAATATGCATTCCATAGTACACCATATGCGTTCCACGTCGACTATTTTCTGAGCAGAAGCCCGAAGACAAGGGGGATGCCGCATCATGAGCTGAAAGACACGCTCGCTCCGGCATGTAACAGCGCAAATAGAGTGCGCTTATGCCTTCGCGGCGGCCGCCCGCTCCCGCAGTCGGCAGAGCATTTTCAACGCGGAAATGCTTTAAACCGCCGACCGCGAAACGCTGCATTTTCCCGGACAGCAAGGCGCAGAGCGGAAATCGGCTGAAGCTGTACCGGCATACTGCCGGGAAAAAGCAACTTCGCAGCAGGCGGATCAATGAAACCTGGGCTTCATTTTTCGACAAAGAACGCCGCCGGTTGTGCGCAACGGACGCTCCGCGGGCCGTGCCCGCAAGGGGTCACGGCGCGCCCGAGGAAACGGCCCGCGGCCCCCCTGGAGCATTGTTTTGCGGGAGATGTCCCCCAAAACAGGCGTCATTCACTGCCGTCAGCATACAAAAGAAGGATGATGTGTGTATCGGACGGCGTTTCTTTCCCCCCTGCTACTCCATAAACGGCAGTCGATCGCGCAGCCCCTTGATGCGATCACGCAACAGGGCTGCCTGCTCAAATTCCAGGTCACGCGCGGCTTCACGCATTTCCCGCTCCAGTTGCTGTATGAGCTTCGCCGTCTCTTCGGCCGAAACGGGCGCGGCGAGCGCCGCCTGTTGCTGCTTGCCGCCCCGTCCCTTCTTTCCTTTGCCCGATCCGCCTTCCACGTACAGGGAATCAAAAGGCGTTTCCAGGCTCTTGGAAATGGTGGTGGGCGTGACGCCGTGTTCGGTGTTCCAGGCTATCTGGCGGGTACGGCGACGGCTCGTTTCCTCCATGGCCGCCCGCATGGAACCCGTCACGGTATCGGCGTAGAGGATCACTCGTCCCGACACGTTGCGCGCCGCGCGTCCGAACGTCTGGATCAACGCGCCGGTAGAGCGCAGGAATCCTTCCTTGTCCGCGTCCAGAATCGCCACCAGAGAAACTTCCGGGATATCCAGACCTTCCCGCAGCAGATTGATGCCCACCAGCACGTCGAACTCCCCGGCGCGCAGAGACTTGATGATACTCATGCGCTCCATGGTGTCGATGTCGGAATGCAGATAACGGGCCCGAACCCCCATATTGTTGCAGTATTCCGTCAGGTCTTCAGCCATGCGTTTGGTCAGCGTCGTCACCAGCACACGCTCTCCGGCGGCGGCACGGGTACGACATTCGCCCAGCAGGTCGTCCATCTGGCCCTTGACGGGGCGCACTTCCGCCTCCGGGTCCACCAGGCCCGTGGGACGGATGATCTGCTCGACAACGATGCCTTCGGAGCGTTGCAGCTCCCATTTGCCCGGTGTGGCCGAAACATACACCACCTGATTGAGCAGCTTTTCAAATTCGGCAAACTGCAGGGGCCGGTTGTCCAGCGCCGAGGGCAGACGGAATCCAAAGTCCACCAGGGTCTGCTTGCGGGAACGGTCCCCCTTGAACATGCCTCCCACCTGAGGGATGGTGATATGGGACTCGTCCACGAACAGCAGGAAATCCTTGGGAAAATAGTTGAGCAGACAGGCGGGGGGTTCTCCGGGATTGCGACCGTCCAGATGCCGGGTATAGTTTTCCACCCCGTTGCAATACCCCAGCTCCTCCATCATCTCCAGGTCCAACTGGGTACGCTGTTCCAGCCGCTGGGCTTCCACCAGCCGACCGGCCTCACGAAATTCTCGAAGTTTTTCGCCAAGTTCCAATCGGATATCGTGCATGGCCCGCTTGAGATTGTCCTGAGCGGACACGTAGTGACTGGCCGGATAGATGACGGTTTTGCCCACGTCGGCCAAAATTTCTCCGGTCAAAGGATCGATTTCGTGCATGGCGTCGATATCGTCCCCGAAGAATTCCACCCGCAACGCCCGCTCATGATGATAGGCGGGAATGATCTCCAACACATCCCCCCGGACACGGAACGTGCCGCGGTGGAAATCATAGTCGTTGCGCTCGTACTGCACCTCCACCATGCGGGTGATCAGCGCGTCCATGCTCAGATGCTGCCCCACCTCCACGGGAATCACCATTTTAGCGTAGGAGTCCGGCGAACCCAGTCCGTAAATGCAGGATACCGAAGCAACGATGATGACGTCGCGCCGCGTCAGGAGCGCATGTGTCGCCGCATGTCGCAATTTGTCTATGTTGTCGTTGATGGACGAATCTTTCTCGATATAGGTGTCCGATGCGGGGACATAGGCTTCCGGTTGATAATAGTCGTAGTAGCTGACAAAATACTCCACGGCATTATGTGGAAACAGCCCCCGAAACTCATTATACAGTTGAGCCGCCAATGTCTTGTTGGGCGCCAGAACCAATGCGGGACGACCGCAACGGGCGATGACATTGGCCATAGTGAACGTTTTTCCGGATCCCGTAACACCCAACAAAACCTGCTCAGGTATTCCCTGATTGATATTTTCAACGAGTTGGCCTATTGAATAAAACTGGTCGCCTGCGGGGGCGTATTCTGTTTCCAGAAGAAAGGAGGATTGATTTTCCACGTTCTTTACTCTCTATCCGGTTCGGACATGGATTCAATGTGCCAAGGGCACTCTCTGCAAAACGACCCCACGGCGTTCTGTCCCCCGGATACGCCTGTCGGAGACGGATCTTCCGGCAGGACCATTACTTCACAACGGGTCTCTTTAGGAGATGCATTATGGAACATATTATCGTTCCCGCCCCGCCTTTCGTGCAGATGGAACGCATTTACAGCATGACGGCGACGATCAAGACTTTCAAGGGTCGTCGTAATGTTGTGACGCACCTGTTCCGCGCCGACACCGACACAGCGGAACTGGATGAGCTCAGACCGTTAGGCCTGGTGGGCAAACCCGACGAGGAAACGCCGGAAGGAGCCGACACTCCCGAGGGCGCGGAAAACGCGTTGCGTTCGGTCCTCGAAGCATTCACCGCCGACGAGGGCAACGCTCTGCTGGCCTATCTGGAAAAACGCTATGCGGCGCATATCACCGAAGTCAGAGTAAGCCCCCTGGAGCTCCCGGTCCCCCTCGGTTCCGCTCCTCTTGCTTCAGTCCCCGAAGGAAGAACCATAGGCTTTATCCGCTTCGACGCGGCGCCCGACTATCCTCTGCCCTTTTCCGTGCGCGGGTTTTACGATCTCGACGCCCACGAACCTCTGGTGAGCGAAGACGAATAGCCCGTATCTCCGGGCCCGGGATTCCCCCTCCCGGGCTCCGGAGACAGCGCCTGCCGGAGCAGGCGCGCAAATTCCCGCCGTGGAATGTCAACGGCCCCGAAGCGCGCCATATGAGCCGTATGCTGTTGGCAATCGCACAGTGTAAATCCCCACTCGCGCAACCGGCGGACCAACCATACCAGCCCCGCCTTGGATGCTTCCGGCACCCGATAGAACATGGATTCTCCGAAAAACGCCCTGCCCAGGGCCACGCCGTACAAGCCCCCGGCCAGCGCTCCGTCCTGCCAGACTTCCACGGAATGGGCATAGCCCAGATGATGCAGCCACGTATAGGCGCTGATCATCTCCTTGACCAGCCATGTGCCCCGCTGCCCTGGGCGGGGTGTGGAAGCACACCCCGCGATCACCTGGGGAAAAGCTTTATCCGCGCTGAAAGAAAAGACATTCTTCTGAAACACCCGCTTCAGGCGACGGGGCACATGAACCGCTTCCAGGGGCAGGATGGTTCGCGGATCCGGCGACCACCACAAAATAGGCGTATCTTCGCTGTACCAGGGAAAGATGCCCCGCGCGTAGGCCGCCAGCAGCCGCTCCGGCGACAGATCGCCGCCCATGGCCAGCAATCCTTCCGCAGAAGCGGCCTCCAGCGGGGGAAACCAGTTCCGGCTTGCGGACAGCAGACAGGGCGTCATGCGTCGCAGGAGAACGCCAGGGCGTTGTCGGCCAGATCCACCGTCACAGAGCCGCCACGCGCCAATTTGCCGAACAGCAGTTCCTGCGCCAGAACATCTTCCAGCTCCGTCCGCAGCACCCGTTGCAGGGGACGCGCCCCGAACGCCGGGTCATATCCCTTTTCGGCAAGCCAGGATCTGGCCTCGGGAGTCAGGAAAATCCTGACCCGCCTGGCCGCGAGGTTCCGCTCCAACTCCGCCACGAACTTGTCCACAATGCGCCCCATAAGTTCCGGCGTCAGCCCCTTGAAGGGAACCATGGCGTCCAGACGATTGCGGAACTCGGGAGAGAACGTATTCTCCACGGCCTTGAGCCCCTTCGACGCCGCATCGTCAGGCGCGGCCCGGCCGAAACCGATGGACGCCCGCGCCATGTCCTGAGCTCCCGCATTGGAGGTCATGATCAGAATGACATTGCGGAAGTCGGCCTTGCGTCCGGTGTTGTCCGTCAGCGTGCCGTAGTCCATGACCTGCAACAGCACGTTGAAAATATCCGGATGCGCTTTTTCAATTTCGTCCAGCAGCACCAGAGAATACGGAGCCTTGCGAACCGCTTCCGTCAGCAGTCCGCCCTGCTCGAACCCCACGTAGCCGGGGGGGGCGCCGATGAGCCGGGATACGGCATGCTTTTCCATATACTCGCTCATGTCGTAGCGCAAAAAGCTGATGCCCAGCGTATCGGCCAGACGACGGGCCAGCTCCGTTTTGCCCACGCCTGTAGGCCCATAAAACAGAAAACTGCCCGACGGCCTGTCTTCCCGCCCCAATCCGGCCCGCGCCCGCAGAATGGCCTTGACCGTCAGCCTGACGGCGTCGTCCTGTCCGAAGACCACGGCACGAATATCTTTCTCCAGCGTCGCCAGACGAGTTTTTTCCCGTCCGGACACCGATCGCTCCGGAATGCCCGCCATACGGGCCACGATACGCTCAATATCCTGCACGCTGACGCCCGCCCCCGGTTTGGCGGCCGAACGCAGACGCACGGCGGCGCCGGCCTCGTCCATGACGTCGATGGCTTTGTCGGGCAGGAGGCGTTCCTGCACATGCCGGGCGGACAATTCCACCGCCGCCTTGAGTACCGGCGTGGAATAGCGAACCTTGTGATGCTCCTCGTAGCGCCCCTGCAGACCCTTCAGAATGGCCAGACATTCCTTGAGCGAGGGTTCCCGGATGTCCACGCGCTGGAAGCGCCGGGACAGCGCCCGATCCTTTTCAAGATAATTGCGAAATTCCTCATGCGTGGTGGAGCCGATGCAACGAATTTCCCCCTGGGCCAGTACGGGCTTGAGCAGGTTGGAGGCATCCATGGACCCTCCGGAAGTGGCTCCGGCTCCCACAATGGTATGAATTTCGTCGATGAACAGTATGGCCTTGGGAATCTTTTTGACGGCGGCGATGACGGACTTCGTCCGTCCCTCGAAATCGCCCCGGTAGCGCGCTCCGGCCAACAGGGCCCCCATATCCAGCGCGAAGATGCGTACATCGCGGAATTCTTCGGGAACCCGACCTTCCGCAATGCGCAGAGCCAGTCCTTCGGCCATGGCGGTTTTGCCCACTCCCGGATCGCCGACGAACAGCGGATTGTTCTTGCGGCGGCGGCAGAGCACCTCGATCGTCCGATCCAGCTCGACCTCGCGGCCCACCAGCGGATCGATCTGCCCAGCCCGGGCACGCGCGGTCAGATCCGTGGTATAGCGGGCCAGCGGATCGTCCGCGCCGTCCTCGCCTCCGCTCTCCGTCGTGGCGGACTGCACTCCGGTAGATCCGTTGGCATGCTCCATGGCATGGGATATGAACGTCAGGACATCCAGACGCGTCACGCCCTGCTTGCGCAGATACAGACAGGCATAGGTGTCTTCC
>CASQEL010000049.1 GCA_949427775.1 uncultured Desulfovibrionaceae bacterium | reverse complement strand
GATGCGGGAGAGGCTGCCCGCCCGGCGTCCGTGGAGCGTCGCGCCGTGGGCTTCCGCGGCGTCCTCCATGAGAGAGACGCCGTGTTCGGCGGCAATGGCCGACAGCGCCGTCATGTCGCACGGGTTGCCGAAGATGTGCACGGCCATGATCGCCTTGGTGCGCGGGGAGATGAGAGCCTCCACGCTGTCCGGGCGGAGGTTCCATGTCGCCGCGTCCGCTTCGGCAAAAACGGGCGTGGCTCCGGTATGGCACACGGCGAGAGCGGAGGCGATCATGGTGAAATCGGGAATGATCACTTCATCTCCCGGCCCGACCCCCAGGGCGACAAGCGCCAGGTGAAGCGCCACCGTGCCGTTGCACACGGCAATGCCGTGCTTCACGCCGCACCAGGCGGCAAAGGCCTGTTCAAAATCACGGACATAGGAGCCGGACGAGGAAATCCAGCCGGAGGATACGGCGTCCGTCACGTACCGCAGCTCATTCCCCGCCAGCATGGGCTCGCATACGGGCAAAAAATCACTCATGCGCCGCTTCTCCCGTCAGGGGGCCGTGCTGCGGGCGAAAGCGCGTCTTGTCCGCGTCGCCGGCATAAGGCCCCTGTTTGATTTCAATCATCTCGCTGGGTTCAAGCATGTGGAAACCATGTCCGCCGTGAGCCAGCAAAACGACGTCGCCGGGGAACAGTTCCCGGCTTCCCAGGTATGCGCGCGTGCCGGGGGCATAAATGTCGAGCCGGACGTGACCGGAACGGATAAACAGCGTTTCCTGCGTCCATTCAACAGTCCGGGACACGGCATTGTGATCGTGGGGAGGAATGTCATACCCCTTGGGTCTGTTCATATACCCAAGCTGTTGGGAGAAGGTGCCGGGCGTGAAGAACTGAATGCCTTCCTGACGGAAGGAAGCCCGCAAAAGCACGACAAGCGTCAGATCGCCCAGCATGACGTGCTCAATGCCCGGCTGAGGATGACGGCTGTAAAACGCATCAGACATGGTTCAGTTCACTCCGCTCTCCGGACAATTTCCAGTTTCCTTTCCGTGGTCGAAATGCCTTTTGTCCGGGGCAGGTACACCACTTCGCACGCGTTTTTCAGAAAGTCGAACTTTCCGGCCCAGTCGTCCCCTATGACAAAAACGTCCACGTTGTACTTGCGCACGTCGTCAACTTTTTGTTCCCAGTTTTCTTCAGGGATGACCAAATCGACAAACATGAGCGATTCAAGGATGATTTTCCGTTCTTCGTAAGGCTGAATGCAACGCTTGTTTTTCATGTTGCTGTTGAACTCGTCTGTGGACAAGGCGACGATAAGGCGATCGCCCAGGGCGCGCGCGCGTTGCAGCAAATTGATGTGGCCGATATGCAGCAGATCGTAGGTTCCATACGTGATGACGGTTTTGGGCATGGTGTATCCTTGAAAAGATGTAAAATATTGTTGCGGCGCTATGCAGGCGTCCCCGTTGTTCTTCGAATGCATGAACCATGCCGTTTTTGCACGACGCCGATGCGGAATTCACCGCCGGTCCCCCGCCTTACCGGGCCTCCCCTTCACGGGCATAGGCGGCCCTGAGTTCCGCCACCGCCTCCCTAGTACACAGAAACATCTAAAGTTTCTGTGTACTAGAACGCCTTGCGGCTGCCGTAAGCCTTTTCGACGCGCCGCACAGACTGGGTATTCAAAAAGAGAACAGGAAATTCCATAAAGACTCCGGCGATACAGCGACGTGACGGAACCGGGGATGAAAGGTGTCTCGGGAAAACGCCGGCGCCTACGCCACCCTTTCCCTGATCCAGGAGCAGACCCGATCCGAGGCTCCGGCGTCCACAGCGCCGAACACGCGATCCCGGAGCGCGCGGCGTGCGGCGGCGTGGGGGTCGCGCCCCGCCACTGTCGCCTCACGGATCGCCTGCAGCAGCGCCTCCTGGGTCGTCACATGCTCGCCGGGCGTGAACGCTTCGTAGTCGAAAAAGAGCTCTCGATCCCGGCTCAGGTAGCGATCCCGGTCATAGGGGTAGAAGATCAACGGCTTGTCCACAAACATGAAATCGAAATACACGGAGGAATAGTCCGAAACAAGCGCGTCCGCCAGACGAAGCACGGGGTAGATGTCCAGCCTGCTGTCATACACGGCAAAGGCTTCCAGGCTCCCTTCCGTGGAGATCTGCATGCTGGGATGGAATTTGGCGAGAAAGAAGATGTTGTGCTTCTTGCAGAAGGTGTTGATCAAACCGATGTCCAGGGCGTTGTCGGACAGGAAGGTACCGCCCGTATCCCGGAAGGTGGGCATGTACACGACGACCTTGCCGCCCGCCGCCTTGTGCCGACGCAGGAAGCCGTACATGTCCGTGTCCACATGAATCATGTCCGCCTTGCCGGGGTCGCGCGCCAGAATGTCGTTGCGGGGAAAGCCGGTTTCAAGAAAGGCTTCGGCCCTGAAGGCCCGGGCGAAAAGTTCCCCTGTCGTCCACGGCGAGGAAGAAATGACGGCCGTGTATCCGGAATAGTTGATTTCCAGGTACCGCGCCTTTTCGGGGGTCATGTTGACCGGCGATGCGATTTCGGGAAAACCGATTTTTTTCAGCGGAACGCCGTGCCACAGCTGCAACGTCTGTTTGCCCCGCAGATCTTCCTGTCGCAGCCCCGCGATGTGCGGGAAGTTGTCCAGAACAATCATGGCCGCGCGGCTCGCCAGTTTTGCGGACGCCTGCGGCGCAAGAGAGGCCGGCAATCCCAGGGCGTGGAGCGTTTTCACATCCCGCGCCGCGGTGGAAAGAAAATGTGCGTCAAACGCATAGTCGCGCGCCATCGCCGTCAGAAAGCTGTATTTGACGTTCATCAGGCCGCCCATATGTCCCGCAAAAAGGACGAGCGGTCGGGAACCGTGAGGAGCGTTCGGCATTGCGGGGAGTTCCTTTGTCCTTTAACGTCGTCCGTAACGGCGATTTCAGTGTCAATCCACAATCGGCGCCATTTGTCAACCGTTTCCGCAGTGGCGGACAGAAGCCGCGCGGCCTGCCCCTCCCGGAGGGGGGAAGAGATGTCCTCTTGCCCTATGCTTAAACCGAAACGCGCCTTCCTTCAACTGTCTCCGCAACGCCGCGAAACAGCGACATCATCGCGAAGTTACTTCTGGCACGTCTCGCACCATACCGTGGTGCGTCCGGCAACCTTGCCCGTGGACAACGCCCGGCCGCAGTTCCGGCAAGGCTGTCCGGCACGGCCGTAGACCCGAAAGCTGTTTTGGAAAGCTCCGGCATCGCCCCGCGCGGTACGGTAGTCACGGATGGAACTGCCGCACTGCTCTATGGATTCACGCAACACATCCTGCAGATGTCGGCACAGAGATTCCATCTGCCGCGTCGTCAGCGTATTGACGGCGGCGTGAGGAGCAATGCCCGCCCGGAACAGAGATTCATCGGCGTAGATATTGCCGATGCCCGCCAGCACGGTCTGATCCAGCAGCACGGCCTTGGCGCGGCCGCGTCGCCCTTCCAGGGCGGATCGAAATTCGGCGGGCGACAACTCCAGCGGCTCCGGTCCCAGAGCGTTCCAGAAATCCCACGTTTTCAGCGAGGCGGGAGAGACAAGCCGCATGAATCCGAACTTGCGAACGTCGTCAAAAAATACCTGCTCCCGTCCGAACGCGCTCTCCACATGAAGAATGACACGGGTATGCGCGCCGGGTTCCTGAGCGGCGGGATGGACGAAGAGCCGTCCGGTCATTTTAAGATGCACGGCCAGCCTGTCAGGCTCATGCGTGGTTCCCTTGTCGGGCCGCAGCCGTAACAAGGCAAGCTTGCCGCGTCGTCCGGCGCCTTCGATGACACGACCGATCAACGCGGTCAACGGCAGGCTGCCCGCCTGCACGGAGCCCGCATGACGCACATCGACAGCAACAACACGCCGTCCCTCCACCAGGGGAGAAAGCGTTCGGGCGATGGTTTCCACTTCAGGAAGTTCAGGCATGGCAGTGAAAGAGTGAAGAAGGATCAGGCGGAAGGTTCGCCGAGGTAAAGTTCCAGCAGGCCGGGCGGCGGCGCGATGCGAACGAACCCGGCCTCCAGATCGAAGTCCGCAATAAATTCTTCCACGGCGGGAAAAAGGATTTCCCTGTCGTCGTCGGTGCGGATGGACCACACTTCCTGCCCGTTGGGAAATTCCACATGCTCCAACACGCCGAGCCGTCGTCCGGTAGCGTCCTCCAGCACATCCAATCCAAGGATGTCATGCAGATAGACCTCATCCTCATCGAGATCCGGAAGGTCCGCACGCCGCACAAGAATACGCACGCCGCGCAGTCCTTCCGCCGCCGTGCGATCACGCACGCCCTCCAGCAGCACCAGAGGCCGGCCCTTGTGGAAACGTACCGCCGCACAGGATGCGGGACGGGGCGGCTCGCCGCCCGCCTGCAGAAAAAACGGTTTTTTCAAAAGTTCAGGGGAGTCCGCGTACCAATCCACACGGATCTCCCCTTTAATGCCGTGGGGACGCGCAAGCGTCCCCATATGTATAAATGCGGTGTCGGCCATATCAGCTCAAACAGGCGTTATTCCAGAATTTCCAGAACGGAACGCTTCTTGGCCTTGGTGGAAGCCGCGCCCAGAATGGTACGCATGGCGCGCGCCGTGCGTCCCTGCTTGCCGATGACCTTGCCCAGGTCTTCCTTGGCAACCTTGAGCTCCAGAACAGACGTCTGTTCGCCTTCCACTTCCGTTACCTGCACCTGGTCGGGATTGTCTACCAGCGACTTGGCAATATATTCGATCAGGTCCTTGAGCATAGTCCACCTCCATGGAGCACAGGCAGATGCCAGAGTGGGGTGTGGACGCGACGCAGTGCAATCACCCCAGATGCTGCTTGATCAGGGCGCGCACGGTATCCGTGGGTTCAGCCCCGAGAGCCAGCCACTTCTTCACGTTTTCCCCGTCCAGCTTCACTTCGGCGGGGTTCACCATGGGATTGTAAAATCCCAGGAACTCCAACGGACGACCGTCGCGACGGGTTTCGTCGTTGGCGGCAACGACGCGGTAAAAAGGATGTTTTTTACTGCCCATGCGGGTCAATTTGAGCTTCACAGCCATAGGATTTTCTCCAAAATTGTTTAGAGTGGGTATACTATCCGGCAAATATCAAAAGGGCAAGCCCTTTCAAAACCTCGACTATTTCTTTTTTTTGCGTTTTGTCCTGTCGCGCTTTTTCTTCTTTTTGGCGGCGGAACTTCCGCCGGGCATCGGGGGCAGGCCGCTCAGGCCGGGCATGCCGCCCATACCGCCGAGCCCCCCCATGCCGGGCAGGCCGCCGGGCAGACGCGGCATCCGTCCGCCCGCGAGGCCCTTGCCGCCCATCATGCCCTTCATCATCTGGCGCATCTGCTCGAACTGGCGCACCAGCTGGTTGACCTGCTGCACCGTCGTGCCCGACCCCTTGGCGATACGCGCCCGGCGGCTGCCGTTGAGGATGTCGGGATTGCGACGCTCCGCCATGGTCATGGAATTGATGATGGCTTCGGTACGCGCCATTTCCTTTTCCGGCACGGCGCCGCCGGCTTCCGCCAGTTTTTCGCGCAGACCGCCCATACCGGGGATCAGTTTGAGAATCGTATCCAGGGATCCCATCTGCCGGACTCGGCGCATCTGGGTACGGAAGTCCTCCAGATTGAACTGGGCCTTCTGCATCTTGCGGGCCAGTTCCTCGGCTTCCTCGGCTTTGATGGTCGTCTGGGCCTTTTCAATAAGGGTGAGCACATCACCCATGCCCAAAATACGCCCGGCGATGCGATCGGGGTGGAAAATCTCGATTTCGGACAGTTTTTCGCCCAGGCCCACATACTTGACCGGCGCGCCCGTCACGGACTTGATGGACAGAGCCGCGCCGCCGCGGGCGTCGCCGTCCATCTTGGTGAGCACGACGCCGGTTATCCCGAGCCTCTCGTTGAAGGCCTCGGCCACGGTCACCGCATCCTGACCGGTCATGGCATCGGCCACAAACAGGATTTCCTGCGGCTGCACGGCCTCTTTAATGGCTACCAGCTCCTGCATGAGCGTTTCGTCCACATGCAGACGGCCCGCCGTGTCCAACAGCACCACCGAAGCCTGCTGCGCGCGGGCTTCTTCCACGGCCGCGCGGGCGATGTCCACCGGATTCATGTCCGTGGTGGACGGATAGCAGGGCATGTCCAGTTGCTTGGCCAGCATGGCAAGCTGATCGATGGCCGCGGGACGATAGACGTCGGCCGGGACGAGATAGGGACGCATTTTCCGCTTGCGGAGCAGATTGGCGATTTTGCCGGCCGACGTGGTTTTGCCCGAGCCCTGGAGTCCGACCATCATGACGACGCCCGGCTGTCTGCCGCGCAGATCCAGCGCCGTGGTTTCGCCGCCCAGCAGCGCGACCAGTTCGTCGTGCACGACCTTGACCACCTGCTGCGCCGGGCTGACGCCCTTGAGCACTTCCTGACCGAGGCACTTTTCGCGCACGGTTTCCACAAAGTCTTTAACGACCTTGAAGTTGACGTCGGCTTCCAGCAGCGCCAGACGCACCTCGCGCAGCCCCTCCCGGATGTTCTCCTCGGTGAGTCGACTCTGTCCGCCCAACTTGCGGAATACTCCGGAAAGTCTGTCTGAAAGGCTCTCGAACATGCCTACCTCGTTAGCGCAATCGGTCGCCGGCGCTCTCCGCCGACCGGCTCCGCCGCAGTGCGGATGAAATATGCAAAGGCGTGTCTGGTTATTTCATTTTACGTCCGGAGTCAAGGCGAATACCCGATCGGGAACGGAGGCAACGGGCCTCGCCGCAACGGCGTTGACAAAATCCCTACCGGCAATGTATAGTGATATATTAACTTTTTATCAATTTTTTCACCATACTACGAGGACATCATGTCTACGAACATCGGCAAAGCTCTGACCTTTGACGACATCCTGCTGGTTCCCGCCTACTCCGAAGTAACTCCCGACATGGTGAATGTTTCCACCTTCCTGACCCCCTCCATTCCGTTGCGCACCCCTCTGCTCTCCGCGGCCATGGACACGGTCACCGAAGCGGCCATGGCCATTTCCATGGCCCGTATGGGGGGCATCGGCATCATTCACAAGAATATGCCTGTGGCCCGGCAGCGTCTGGAAGTGGAAAAGGTAAAAAAATCCGAAAGCGGCATGATTCTTGACCCGGTGACGGTGGCTTCGGACGACACCGTGCGCCATGCGCTGGATTTGATGGCCGACTACCGCGTCTCCGGCCTGCCCGTGGTGGACGGCGAAAAGCTGGTGGGCATTCTCACCAACCGCGATGTGCGCTTCGTGCGGGATGCCGAGAACATCCTCGTTCGGGAAGTCATGACCTCGAAAAATCTGGTGACCGTGCCCATAGGCACTACGCTGGACGAAGCCCGGGAACATCTTCATCGTCACCGCATCGAAAAATTGCTGGTGGTGGACGAGGACAACCGCCTGCGCGGCCTGATCACCATGAAGGACATCGACAAGGTACAGAAGTATCCCGACGCCTGCAAGGACGACAAGGGCCGCCTGCGGGTGGGCGGCGCCATCGGGGTGGGGGGCGACAGCGAGGGACGGGCCGCCGAGCTGCTGGCCGCCGGCGCGGATGTGCTGGTGCTGGATTCCGCGCACGGGCACTCCGCCAACGTTCTGCGCGCCGTGGCCGCCGTCAAGAGCGCCTTTCCCAACGCCCAGCTCATCGCCGGCAACGTGGGCACCTACGAAGGCGCCAGGGCGATTCTCAAAGCGGGCGCCGACGCGGTCAAGGTGGGCATCGGTCCCGGCTCCATCTGCACCACCCGCATCGTGGCCGGGGTGGGCGTGCCGCAGGTCACGGCCATCATGGAAGCTTCCCGCGCCGCGCGCGAGATGGATCGCTGCTGCGTGGCCGACGGCGGCATCAAATTCTCCGGCGACATCGTCAAAGCCCTGGCCGTGGGCGCGCACTCGGTAATGATCGGCAGCCTTTTCGCCGGTACGGAGGAAAGCCCCGGCGAAACCATCCTCTATCAGGGCCGCACCTACAAGATTTATCGGGGCATGGGCTCCATCGACGCCATGAAGGAAGGCAGCTCCGACCGTTATTTCCAGGAGCGCAGCAAAAAACTGGTGCCTGAAGGTATTGTGGGGCGCGTGCCGTTCCGGGGCGGCGTCATGGATTCGGTATACCAGCTTATCGGCGGCCTGCGTTCCGGCATGGGCTATGTGGGCGCGCGGGATCTGGAAGAACTGCGCACCAGGAGCACCATCTGCGAAATTTCGCCCGCGGGACTGCGCGAAAGCCACGTCCACGACGTGATCATCACCAAAGAAGCCCCCAACTACCGTATCGACAACTAAGCAGAGGATACCCCCGTGGCACACAGCAAGGTCATCATCATCGACTACGGTTCACAGGTCACGCAGCTTATCGCGCGCCGGGTGCGCGAGGCCGGGGTCTACTCCGAAATCCACCCCTGCAACGTCACGGCCGAACAGGTGCGCGCCATGCGGCCCTCGGCCCTCGTCCTGTCCGGCGGTCCGGCCAGTGTGGGGGAAGCCGACGCTCCCGCGCTGGACAAGGCGTTCCTTGATCTGGGCGTGCCGGTGCTGGGCATCTGTTACGGCATGCAGTTGCTGGCCTGCAACCTTGGCGGCGAACTGGCCCAGTCCGTCACGCGGGAGTACGGACCGGCGGATCTGACGCTCGCAGGCTCCAGTCCGTTGTGGGAAGGTCTGGACCCCGCCGCGCCCAGCCGCGTCTGGATGAGCCATGGCGACAAGGTCAGGACGCCGCCGCCCGGATTCACGGTCATCGGCAGGACCCAAACCCTGGATGTGGCCGCCATGGCCGACGAACAGCGCCGCATCTACGCCGTGCAGTTTCATCCCGAAGTGCATCACAGCGTCGACGGGGAGCGTATTCTGCACAACTTCCTGTTCAAGGTGGCCAAACTGACGCCCGACTGGACCATGTCCTCTTTTGTGGAACGGGTCGTTAAGGATATGGCCGAACAGGTGGGCGACCGCCATGTGGTCTGCGCTCTGTCCGGCGGCATCGACTCCACTGTGGTGGCCGTGCTGCTGCACAAGGCCATCGGGCATCGCCTGCACTGCATCTTTGTGGACAACGGCGTGCTGCGCATGAACGAGGGCGAAGAAGTCGTGTCCTATCTGCGGGAGCATTTCGATCTCAATCTCAAGTTCGTGCAGGCCCAGGAACGTTTTCTGTCCAAACTCCGGGGCGTGGACGATCCCGAGAAAAAACGCAAAATCATCGGTCACACCTTCATCGAGGTCTTCGATGAGGAGGCCAAGGCATTGGGACAGGTAGATTTTCTGGCCCAGGGCACGCTTTATCCCGACGTCATCGAATCCATCTCCCACAAGGGGCCGAGCGCCGTCATCAAAAGCCACCACAATGTGGGCGGCCTGCCTGAAACCATGAAGCTCAAGCTTATCGAACCGTTGCGTGAGCTCTTCAAGGACGAGGTGCGCAAAGTGGCGGCGGAACTGGGTCTGCCCGACTCCATCGTCTGGCGCCACCCCTTCCCCGGTCCGGGACTGGCCATCCGCGTCATCGGCGAAATCACCGAGGAACGCCTGGACATCTTGCGCCGCGCTGACAAGATCGTGCAGCTCGAACTGAAGGAATCCGGCTGGTACCGCAAGGTCTGGCAGGGATTCGCCGTGCTGCTTCCGCTGAAGACCGTGGGCGTCATGGGCGACGGGCGTACCTATGAGCATGTCATCGCCCTGCGCATCGTGGACAGCGTGGACGCCATGACCGCCGACTGGGCGCGCTTGCCTTCGGAATTGCTTGAGCGTATATCCAGTCGCATAATCAATGAAGTGAAGGGGGTGAATCGGGTGGTTTACGATATTTCCTCCAAGCCCCCGAGCACTATCGAATGGGAATAGGCACAAACCCGGTTTCTTCGGGGAAGCCGGACAATGTTTCCCGCACGCCGAAAAAGGTGAATTATGTTTGGCATCGGCAGTACTGAACTTCTGGTCATCCTGGTGGTTGCACTGATCGTG
>CASQEL010000048.1 GCA_949427775.1 uncultured Desulfovibrionaceae bacterium | reverse complement strand
GGGCCGCAATCCCGATTGCCGGGCCAGCTCCGGAAATCGCCCCACCAGCCGGTGCACCAGAGTGCCTTCGGGACAACTGGGGCAGGGGTGCACGGTGAGCCCGGCGGGTTTGTCCAGAACGGCCAGATGCGCATCGTGCCACAGCAAAGACAATTCCCCGTCCTCGGCTTCCACGCCGGAAGGCGGGCGTGACAGGGTCAGTTCGACAATCTGCCCCGGCAACAGGCGGGTGTCGGGACTGTCCGCCGTTCGCCCGTCCAGGCGGGCGTGCCCTTCCAGAATGGCCCGCTTGACTTTTTCGCGGGAAACGCCGTCCAGACGGGCGCTCAGAAATCGATCCAGGCGTAGATTGCGCTCGGACTCCGTGACGTCGAAGGTATGGACTTCGGTTTGACTCATGGCATTCCCGCAGTGCGATTTCCGTGAATTGCGTCCGAATGGAGGTATGGCCAAGCCGCTCATGCGTCGCAGGCGGAACGTCGGCGACTCCCTCGCCCTTTCAAGACGTAACGCAAAAAAAGCGCGAGGGAAAGCGGAACGCCGACGCCTTTTCCGGCGGCATCTCCGCGGGGGAATATTCTTTCATCCGCAAGTTCCTTTGTGGTTTGAGACCTCGGCCTTTAGGCCGATTGAGCGCCACCCCGCCCTGAAGGGCTTCGCTACCTCATTGCTTCGGCTTCGGCAAGAGGTTTGCGGATACACTTTACTATGTACAACAAGAAATACAATATGCGGAAAAGTAATTTTATTGCTTGGCATATGTCTTAAAATACACTATTTTTCTTTGCAGATGTCCACGTCTCGGCGCTCTTGTAGAAAGGGTACGGCGTATTTTTACAGTATTTTTTTGAATTTCTGAGGAGGAAAAATACAACGCAAAACAGTGAGCGCAGTATGCGCCTTTTTGAAATAGTCCGTGATGCCCCGGTTTGTGCATCCCGTTTTCGGGGGAAGGTTTTCACAAATTTCAAGCCGATCAAATGACATCTTTATGAGGAGGTGTCCCGTGAAGTTACAGACAAAACTGGTTTTGAGTTTTTCCCTGATTCTTGCAATGACCTTGGGGTTGGGCGTCGCCGCTTACTACCTGACGAATGACATGGGGCTTTTTTCCAGAGAAGCCGCGTACATAGAAAACAGCAAAGCGGCCTTGCTGAACACGCAGACCGCCTATATGCGCTTTGTCATCTACGGAGATGGCAAGTATGCCGAGAGCTCTCAGCAGCAGTTGGAAGAAGCCGAAAAACTGCTTGAAACATGCTATCCCCTGCTCAAGTATCCGGAAAACAGAGAAAAAATGGCAAACTGCATCAAACAGTTGCAGGCGCTCCGGCCGATTTTGCGCCAATTCATCGAAAATCGGGAGAAAAGCAAAATCCTGCTGGCGCAGGCCGAAGAATCTTTCGTGACCCTGAGAAAGAGCTTTGAGGCGCTTGATGCAGGTATTCGCGAGTTTCTGATCAATCAGGGGGTGGAGCAGGGCAAACTGGACAACCAGGCGAAGTTGATGCGGCTACGTATGGATGCCAACAAATTGCGGGCCGAAATCAGCAGCCTCTCTCTGAGCTCTTCGCAAGACATGTTTGCAGTCGCGTTGACGGATTTGAAAAAAATGCGGGATGCCATGATTGCGTTGGGCGATCGTTTCCAGTCGTCGGCTGATAAAGCCAACATGACGGCTGTTACTGAAAACATGAACAACTATTATCCCAAAGCGCAGGCGTATGTGGAGCTTATGGCTGAGATGGACGCGAATCTGGCGTCCATGGTCGAGTTGTTCCGCGCAGTCGAGGCAGGCGCCATGGAACTGGCGGTATTCGGCGCTGCACAGGTGCAGGAAGGAAACGCCACGGCCAATAATGCGATCATGGCTTTCTGCGTGGTGGCGATGCTCCTCGGCATTGTCATTACCGTGCTGCTTTCTCGTAACGTGATACATCAGTTGGGCAAAGATCCCGGCGAATTGAGCGTCATTGCCCGTCGTGTGGCGGACGGGGACTACAATGTGGATGACGGCGGCAGGAAGCAGGGCGTGTACGCTGCCGTTATAGAAATGGTGAGCGCTTTGGAAGCGAACATCAAAAAGGCCGAACTTGAATCCAAAAACGCCAGGGAAGCCACCCGCAAGGCCGAGGAAGCCATGAAGCAGGCCGAGGCGGCCGGTCGCGAGGCCCGGGACAAGACCGAGGCATTGTTGAAGGTCGCGGGCAGACTGGAAGAAGTGGGCAGTGTGGTTTCCTCGGCTTCCACCGAACTTGCCGCCCAGATTGAACAGGCCGACCGGGGCCTCCGAGTCCGCGCAACGCCTTTCCGAAGCCGCCACGGCGATGAATGAAATGAATTCCACCGTACAGGAAGTGGCCAGGAATGCCAGTTCCGCTTCCGCAGCCTCCTACGACACAAGAGAAAAAGCCACTGCCGGCGCGCAGGTGGTGAAAAAATCCGTGCACAGCATCGACGAGGTGCATAAGATGTCGCTGGTTGTCAAGGAAGATATGGCCCGGCTCAACGAGCACGCCCGCTCCATTGACCAGATCATGAGCGTCATTTCAGACATTGCGGATCAGACCAACCTGCTGGCGCTGAATGCGGCCATCGAGGCGGCCCGCGCCGGCGAAGCCGGACGCGGTTTTGCCGTGGTGGCCGACGAGGTGCGCAAGCTGGCCGAAAAAACCATGGCCTCCACCAATGATGTGGGCAACGCCATCAAGGCCATTCAGGAAAGCACGGCCAAGAGCATGGAAGGCGTGGATCAGGCTGTGGCGCAGATCGCCGCGGCCACGGAACTGGCCAACGAATCCGGGCGGGCTCTGGAAGAAATCGTGGCGACGGCGGATATCACCGCTGATCAGGTCCGCGCCATCGCCACGGCCAGCGAGGAGCAATCCGCCGCCAGCGAGGAGATCAACCAGTCTATTCTCCAATGTAACGAGATGAGCAGCCAAATCGCCTCCGCCGCGGCGGAGGCCGCCAGGGCCGTGGCCGATCTGGCCCAGGAGGCGCAGGATCTGTCGCAATTGATTCATGAAATGAGGGAAGTGTAAGCAACGTCGGCTGTAGCGCCGTCGCATCGCCCGCGGCGGCGCATCATATGCGTCTGTCCATACCGGCGGTAATGTTGTCGGTATGGACAGACGGTTATTTTTTGTCGTGTCGGATGGCGCAAGCGCTTATTTGGGCATGGTGGAGACGCCCAGAAGACGATCCCGCAATGTCATGCCCTCGGCCAGATTGGGCAGTTCCCTGCCGGGCTGGAGAGAGGTCACCACGCAACGGCCGATGACGTGCCGTCCGTCCTCTCCCTTTTCATCAAGAACGCGCACTCCCCAAACGTTGTGAAACATGGCGGCCTGCCCCTTGTATTTGCCTATGTACAGGCCGATATGTCCTTTCATCCAGATCAGGCTCAGAAACGGCGTACCTGTGTCCAGAATGGTCCGTTCCCTGGCTTGCGGGCTCAGATCCCGCAGGTTCTCCAGGCGACCGGCTCGGGCCTGGGCGGCCGAGTTGCGGGGCAGCCAGATGCCGAAGGGCGTGAACAGATCCCGCGTGGTGGCGGAACAGTCGCGGTTTTCAAACATGCCGCCCCAGCCGTAGCGTTGTCCCAGCATCTCGTTGCCGATCCTGGCGACGAGCCCGGGCAGCAAGGGCAGGGGCTTGATGACGGCGTCGGCGTCGGCGAGCAGCGCCGTGTCCGTGACGGCCCGGCCTTCCGCGCCGCCCACGGGCGCCAATATCCGGAGGTTGTCTCCTTCCCGTCCGACCACCGGGAAGACGGCGCCGATGTGCACCCGGCCGGGTTGATTGCCCCGGCTCGTACGCACATTCACGTTGTCGCGGATCAGCGCGGCGTAGTGCCCGTTGCGGTAACGGCGCTCGAAAGCGTCGTCCACCACGCCTACGTCGTCGGCGCGCACCCATCCCCCGGCCAGAGGGGTTTCCACAAAATGCCAGAGCTTGTCGCGGCTGGTATGGGCGATGAACAGCGGCGTGCCCATGGGCAGGGCGGAGTACTGGAAGTTGTCGAAGGGGTTGGCCACCGGGTCCGGCGTGGGCTCGGAAAAGCTCGGCAGGCTGGTGGGCAGTTCCCGCAGATTGGTGTGACGCAGAGTGATGCCCGGCGTGGCGCGCGAGGGATAGCGCTTGAGATCGGCATTGCTCTTCATGGCGTTCCAGTCCGTCTCGCTCCAGCGCCGGCTGCCCTGAATATAGCCGCGTGGTCCCCGGCCGAAGAGCGCCTGCACTTCCCGACGTTTGATAGTTGCGCGCGTCATGTCCCACGGGCCGAAAAACATCCTGTTGAACCGGGCGTCCTGTTGCGTCTGCTCCTCGGCCGAAAGCAGATTGCGATTGTTCCCGATCCGTTGGGCATAGACGGTCAAATCCTGCGGAAAGGTGTTCAGGTCTTTGACCATGTTCATGTACGTCGGCAGTGTGCCTTCGCGGGTAGGGACGGGTTTGCGGGTGGTGCAGGCGGTCAGAACCAACAGACACAGCGGCAGAACCAGACGAACAAGACGTATCTTCATGTCGGAGAAGCGCTCCTGGGGTCATTTCCCGGTAGCGGTATCGGCGGCCGCGACCTCAACCGTGTATTTGCGCAGAAAATCGGTGGGATTATACCCCATTTTGGCCTGCCGCAGCCCTTCCTCGTCCAGATCCTGGGCGCGGTTCAACAGGACATGGCCCCGGCCGGCCTGTTGGGCGAAGCAGCGGTTCATGGCCTGGTATACCCCCCGATACCCGTTGCGGCCTTTTTCATAATGCACCCCCAGCGTCGTGCCGTCCAGCTTTTCGCCCACGCTGAAAGCCACCATATGTCCGTCCGCATACAGGGAACCGCCGACCAGGTCGGGAATATCGTCCCAATGGGCCAGCACCCGGTTGATGGCTTCGTTTTCCGCCTGAAGAGCCGGGGATCCCTCACATTCGTGCCACTGGCACCATTCATCCTGCAGGGCCAGCACGTCTTCCATGACGTCCGGATTCAGCGGGCGGTAGTCCGGCTCGCCGCAGGCCTTGACATAGGCGTTGAAATGATTCTTTTTTTTGTGAAAACGATTGCCGGGCAACGTCGCCAGCTCTTCGGTTTTGTACAGGTATTCCCACTGGCCCCGGGTTTCCTCGCCGGCGACACGCTCCGGCATGGCCGCCTCCAGGCGGCGCAGCAGTTCTTCAGGCACGCGCACCAGGGAAGCGCCGCCACGCAGGCAGGGCATGTTTGCCCAGTCCACCTCGTCCCAGGGGCCTACCGGCGCCCAGAACGCCTGTTGCGGATGGGTTTGGCGCAACCAGCACAGGCCGTGGGCGAAGCACCATTCCAGACCGTAGTATCCGGCCCAGCCCCAAAGATTGGCCAGGGTGTAGTCAATGGAACGGCGCGGAGTGCGCGCCCAGAGCTCCAGATAGCGTTCCTTTTCCGCCAGGGTAACGGGGGTGAAGGCAATATCTTTCATCATGTTCTCCTCAAGGCATTGCGCGGGGCAGGTTTGCGGACCTCGCCTCAATGCGATCGTGAATGACAGTTGTGGTGCATGGCGAAACGCATCCAGTCGCGCTGCAGGAGCACGTGGAGCATGATGGTCGACTGGACTGCCTGGGAGGCCGACATGGCCATGAAGACGCCCGAAGCATCGGCCCAGATGATGTGCCCGAACAGCCAGGCCAGAGGAAGACGCACCAGCCAGAAACAGCTCCCGAACACCGCGAGGTTGTAGCGGGTGGCTCCCGCGCCGACCATGACGCCGCCCAGGATCATGCTGGCGGCGGTGAAAGGCGCGGAAACGAGATTGAAGCGCAGATAGTCCACGATCCGCGCCTGCACGCCGGGAACCTGGGACAATTGCCCGGCGATGTCGCTCATAAAGGGCCAGATGACCGTTGCCGTCAACGTCATGAACCCGCAGCCGCAGACCAGCAGCAGGCGGGCCAGCCGCCGGGCCTCGGCCCGGTTGCACGCGCCCAGGGAATTGCCCACCAGGATGGAGGCCGTCATGCCGAAGGCCTGACCGGGCAGAAACAGCAGGGCTTCCACGCGCAGGCCCGCCGTAAATCCGGCCAGGGCGTTGACGCTGTCGTGGGGCAGGGAGGCCACTATGGCGAACAGGGTCAGATAGCCTGTGTGCCAGACGACCTGCGTGGCCCCGGCGGGCAGGGCGACATTGATCAGATAGCGTGCTCCCCGGCGTACCCAGCGCAATGGGGGGATGTCCCGCCGGTCAAGCCAACCGCTGCGGATCAGCAACAGACAGTTGAGCAGCGCGCCCGTCAGCAGGGCGCCGAAGGTGGTCCAGGCGATACCCACATAGCCGTGCGCGGGCAGCCCCCAATATCCCAGACCGAATCCCAGGTTGCCGAACAGGTTGCACATGCAGATGGCGGCGGTGACCCACAGCGGCTGAAAGACCTGACGCGTGGCCCGGAACATGACGCCCGTGGCGGAAAAGACATAGTGCGCGGGCAGGGTCAGCAGGGATATGCCCCAGTATTCCCGGGTGATGGGCAGAATGGCGTCCGGCGTCATAAGCGCCCGGAACAACAGGCCCTGTGAAAAATACCCCAGCGCGGCCGCCAACAGGCCCAGGCCCAGGCTGCCCAGCACCATCATGGCGATGTAGCGCCGGGCGCGCCGGGCGCGCCCCGCGCCGATGGACTGGCTGACGGCGGCCATGCCGCCGCTGGACATGGCCATGACCACCATGAGCATGAACATCACGCATTGCGTCACGATGCCGAAGGCCGCCTGCACGTCTCCGCTGATGTGCCCCGCCGTCCAGACGTCGGTGAATCCGATGCAGAAGACCAGGAACATCATCAGCATCTGGGGCCAGGTAAGCCTCCAGATGCTGCGCGGAGTGGTGCTGAGATCGGGAGTGGGGGCGTGTGCGGGCATGGCGTCGGGGGGCGAAAAAGTGCGCGTGGGGAAGGCGGAAGAGTTCCGACCTTCCCCGCAGAACAGGCATTGCGATATGCGCAGGCAATGCGGGGAACAAAAAGATTTACAGATCCGCGTATCCGGCCAGGAGATCTTCAAGGGTCTCGCGACGGCGGATGCAACGGGCGTCGCCGTCGGCGTCGATGAGCACTTCCGCCGGGCGCAGGCGCTGGTTGTAGGTGGAGGCCATCACGTAGCCGTAGGCGCCGGCATCCAGCACGCCCAGCACGTCGTCTTCGCGAATGGGGGGAAGCGCGCGTTTTTTGGCCAGAATGTCCCCGCTTTCGCAGATGTTGCCCACAATGGTCTGGATTTCCGTGGAGGCGTCGGGTTCGCCGCCTTCGCGATAAATTTCGATGTCATGGAACGAGTCGTACATGGCCGGGCGCACCAGCACGTTGAAGCCCAGATCCGTGCCCACGTAGCGGTTTTCGCCGTTGTTCTTGACCGCATGGACCCGGCCCAGCAGGACGCCGCATTCGGCGACCACATAACGGCCCGGCTCCACATAAAAGCGTCCCCTGTACCCGGTGCGCTGCGACCAGTCGGTGAGCAACCCGTGCAGGTTGTGTCCCAATTCGGCCATATCCAGCCGGGATTCCTGCTCATATTTATGGTAGGGAATGCCGAAGCCGCCCCCGAAGTCGATGATTTCCAGCGTCTCCAGCGCGCCGTCGGGCAGTCTCTCGGCCAGAGACAGCAGAAACGCGGCGGCTTCCAGATACCCCCGCGGTTCCATGAACAGCGAGCCTATGTGCTGATTTATGCCCGCCAGAGTAAGCTTGTGCTCACGGAGCAGCGTGAAAACGTCGTCCATATTATCGGGCGTGACGCCGAACTTCGTTTCCTTGCCCGCGGTGATCACTTTTTGATGATGCCCCGCGCCGATGCCGGGATTGAAGCGCACCATGATCCGACCGCCGGGATTGAGACGGCCGTAGCGGGCGATCTGGGACAACGAGTCCACGCTGACCGTCACGCCGTTGTCGATGGCGTTGCGCAGCTCTTCATCGGAAACATTGTTGCAGACGTAAAGAATATCCTTGGGGGCGAAACCGGCCAGCCGGTTCATGTGCAGTTCGCCGGGGGACATGGCGTCCACCACGCAGCCTTCGTCATGCACGATGGACAACAGCGTCAGGTTGGTGTTGGCTTTGGCCGAATAGTTGACGCGAAAACCGGGGTGGGCGGACAGGCCGCGCAATTCCCGGCAGCGTTGGCGGAGAATGTTTTCATTATAGACGTACAGCGGGGTGCCGAAGCGTTCGGCCAGTTCCCGTGGGGTATGTTTGCCGAAGAAATTGCAAGCGTCCGTACAGGAAGAGCGGATGTTGGACATGCTGTGAAACCTCGTGCGAGAAGAATATTGGAAACAGTATTTGTTATATACGGAATAGCGTCTGTCAAGGGAGGGGAACGAAGTCGCGGGGCAATCGCACGAACGAAGATACTTTGCCTGTGTCAGCCTCGGGAGCGGATTGACATTCGCGACAGCCCGTGCTTGTGTAAAAAAAATTTTTATCTTGAGGGAGTTTTTTATGCCTATCAAAAACGGCGATACCGTCAGCGCGCATTATACCGGCACTCTTGCCGACGGAACCGTATTCGACTCTTCCCGCGATCGGGAGCCGCTGGAATTTGTCATGGGCAAACAGCAGCTCATCGCGGGGTTTGAGGCCGCCGTCATGGGCAAGGAAGCCGGTGACACTGTGACGGTCACCATTCCTCCGGCGGAGGCCTACGGCGATATAGACGAGGAGTTGGTCTTCACTGTGGATCGCAGCCATGTGCCCGCGCATATCACGCCGGAAGTGGGCATGCAGTTGCAGTTGAGCAGTGACGAGGGCGAGATGGATGTGACCATTGATGCCGTGAGCGATGAGGAAATCGTGCTCAATGCCAACCATCCGCTGGCAGGCAAGACCCTGACGTTTGAAATTGAAATCGTGAAGGTGCGGTAGCGCGCATACGGCGCGGGCGCACGACGCTTTTTGAAGCGGCGGCAGGGCGGCGAAAGCGGCCCTGTCGCCGCTTCGCATGTCGACTGTTGAAGTGTTTGCCGTGGCCGCACGATTTTTGTCTTCTCAGTTGCAAATTAGCTGTTGCATAGGTACGAAGTTATGCTATGCTTCTTCATACACAAAGTTTGATTTGTGTATTTATCGTCTAATGGAGGTTACTTATGGGTTATTCAGCAAGAAAAGCGGTCCCGTTTGAAACATACGGCAAGGTTTCTCCGCCGCGCGCGGCGCATTCGGGCATGGAACGTCGCCGTGAAACCAACTGCAATCCCATCTGGCTTGCCAACGCCAGCCGGGAATGGGAAAATGTGCTGCATCTCGGCAAAAAACTGCACTTCAAGGCCAAAGAAATTATTCCTCCGGTACAGGAAGGACAGCGTGGCGTGTATTATCTTAAACATGGAAAAGCCCGGCTATTCTATGTTGACAACCATGAGCGGGACATCACCCTGTATCATATGGGCGAAGGTACCTTGTTGTACGACGTGGCTATGCACAACTACAACAACACACGTACCGTCGTATACAGCATCACACCTGTGGAAGTGTACTTCTTTGGAGCGGATGGCATTCTTACGGAAGAGTTCGCCGTGGAGCATCCGCAGCTGATGCTCAGTCTGATCAATGCTCAAGCTGTAAAAAACATGTATTATGTGCGACGCCTCGTCAATGTGGCGGGCGGAAACGCCTTTTCCAATACCTGTAAACTGATGCTGGAACTGTCGCGCAGCTATGACAACGCGTTGGAAATTCCCCTGGGCGTCACGCACGAGGAAATTGCTTCTCTGTTGTGCGTGCGCCGCAGCTGGCTCGGCAAGATTCTGCGCCGCCTCAAAGACGAGGGCGTTATCGCCCGCTGCACCAAGTCCCGTCTGGTGATTTCCGACGTGGACAAGCTGGCGAAGTACGCGGCCTGACATGCGCATGCGGCGTTCTTTCCCCCAACGACGCCGGTATGCTGTAATCCTTTTGACGATGTCCGCGACGACATGTCCCCAATAATCCGTCGCGGCAGCGTATGATTTTGCCCCGCACAGCTTGTGCCCACGCACGTTCCCCACGTTCGTCGCAGCTGTGCGGGGCGTGTTTTTTGTCGGCGCTGCTCCGTCGTCCGGCGGCTTTACGTCCG
>CASQEL010000047.1 GCA_949427775.1 uncultured Desulfovibrionaceae bacterium | reverse complement strand
TCATGCTTTTTTGCACTCCGACATTTTTTTGGATGTCGCACACAAAAAGCCCGCCAGCGGCTGATTTAAAAGGCAAAAGAATTTATCCATTGACTTGGGGCCACATAAGAAATGCTCTGGCAGCATTGCAACAGTCTTTTCCGCATCCATGAGAGCTGCGCCCCTGTTTTCCCTCAGGGGTTGCGGCAAACAACTCCGTTCAAAAGTACTGCAAGGAGAGCATCATGCATCCACTGGAAGAAAAAATACGTCGGGCCGCCGTGCAGGGACGCGCGGCCCTGATCCCCTTCGTCACCGCCGGGTTTCCCACCACCGCAACCTTCTGGAAGGTACTGGAGGAACTGGACGCCAACGGCGCGGACATCATCGAAATCGGCGTGCCTTTTTCCGATCCCGTGGCCGACGGACCGATGGTGGAGGAGGCGTCGCGCCGCGCGCTGGAACAGGGCGTCAGCTTGCGCCGGATCATGGACGGACTCCGGGAGCGCCGGGGGCGTTTCAGCGCCTGTCTGGTGCTGATGGGGTATTACAACCCCTTTCTGCAGTACGGATTGGAACGTTTCGCGGCCGAGGCCGCCGCGGTAGGCGTGTCCGGGTGCATCGTGCCGGATCTGCCGCTGGAGGAATCCGCGCCGCTGCGTCACGCGCTGGACACGCGGGGATTGGCGTTGATCACTCTGGTCGGCCCCAACACCGCGCCGGATCGTATGACCGAGTACGCGGCCGTATCCCAAGGATATGTCTATGTGGTTTCCGTGCTGGGCATCACCGGCGCGCGACAGGGGCTGCCGCCGCAGGTGTCCGACACTCTGCGCCGGGCCCGGCAGGCATTCACAACGCCGCTGGCCTTGGGCTTCGGGTTGCGGGAGCCTTCTCAGTTGGCGGAACTCCCCGCCGACATTCGGCCCGACGCCGTGGTCTTCGGCAGCGCCCTGCTGCGCCATCTGGATACAGGCGGCAGCCCGGCGGAATTTCTGAAGGTCTGGAAAGAGTAGCTCTACGTCGTTACGGCCTCGCAGCGGCCGGAACAGGACGGCAACACTGTCCTGTTCCGGCACATATGCTGTTTGAATTTTCAGGAGGTCCACGCCCATACTTTGTCCGCGGCAAAAATCAAGGGAAAAACGGTTTCCGCTTTCCCCTCACGGGAAAAAATGTTCGATGCGCAGGCGGCGATATGCCGCACAACATCAACGTCGTGTGGAAATAGCCACCCCCGCCACGATGCACACGCCTCCCAGAATGGCAAAGACGGTGATCTTTTCCGAAAGAATCACTACTGAGGCGATCATAGTGATCAACGGGATAAGATAGATGAAGTTGTTGACCGTGACGGCCCCCAATTTCCAGATGACTTTGCTCCAGAGCAAAAAACAGATCGAAGAGGCGAGAATGCCGAGAAACAAAAGATGGGCGATGATTTTCGCGTCATGCAGAACAGTTATATCCCAGCGAAAATCCATAAAAAACAATGCCGGAAGCATGGTCAGAATAGAATAGAAAAACACTTTTCTGGTTACATGGATGCCGTTGTACATGCCGCCGATCTTCTTTATCAGAATGGAATAGACGGCCCAGGAGCAGGCGGCCGCGACAGCCAGAAAATCTCCCAGCGGATTCAGTTTCAAAATGAAGCGCCCATTGAAAATAACGAAAAACGCGCCCACAAAGGCCACTGCAAATCCCAGCCCCAGGCGTTTGTTGAGTTTTTCGTTGCCGGTGAAGAAATGCGCGGCCACGGCCGTCAGAATGGGCGCCGTAGCCAGCAACAGCCCCACATTGGACACCAGCGTGCACTGCAACGCATAGTTTTCGGTCAGAAAATACAGCGTCCCGCCGAAAAATCCTGCGGCGGCAAAGAGCGATTCCTCCCGCAGTCCGCCGGGCGCGTGCCGCCTCGGGTAAGCGACCCACAGGGCGGCATACGCTATGCAATAACGGTAAAACATGATCTCGACAGGGCTCAACGCATCCAGCAGGATTTTCGTCGACACGAAGGTCGTCCCCCAGACGCAGATGACAAAAAGTGCGATGCCGTAATACAGAGTTCGGGTATTCATGCGACGCCTCCGGGCAGATGTGCGTCTACAACGGGACGCCACCGCGCGTCTTGTAAAAAATTGCGGTCTTCCGGCATGCGCCCTGTGCGTCCGTCCCGCGCTATCTCCGCAGATAGTGTCCGGGCGCGACGCCTGTATATGCCTTGAAACACCTGCTGAAATGGCTTTGATCATAAAAGCCGCTTTGCAGAGCGATATCGGCCGTTGTTCCCGGACCGGCCAACAACGTTTTGGCGTGGTTCACCCGCAGCGTGGTCAGGTATCGGTGCGGTGGAAGACCGTAGCGGCGCTTGAAACAGCGGACCAGATGATATTTGCTGATGCCCGCCGCCACGGACAGTTCTTCCAGAGATATATCCCGTGAAAAATGATCGTCCATGTAGCGGCGCGCCGCTTCCAGACGTTCCTGCTCTTCCCCTTCTCCCCCGGTGTTATCGTCCGCCGACGGCAGCATCAGCGAAAGAAAGCGCGCCAGACGGGATTCCAGCTCCGGATTGAACGGTCCTCGCTCCAGATCGGCAAACAACCGCTCCACGTCCGCGCAGACCTCCGGTCCGGGTTTGATCAGGCGCACGCCGGGAGGACGCCGCTCCCCGCCGAACACCCCTTCCAGCCAGTCGGCATTGCAGTACAACATACGGAATCGCCACTGTGCGTAGTCATGCGGGCAACATCTGTGCACGGCATATTGCGGGATCACCACCAGTGTTTGTTCCGTCACCTCGAAATACTGTTCCTGTATTTCCACTGTGCTTGCGCCCAACGTCACCAGGGCGAAAGAAACTTCCTCATGAAAATGCCGCCGGGAGGAATGCACGTCGTCGTCACACTTTTTGATCACGACCTTTCCTTCCTTGTCGGCCATACTATAGCGTATTCCCTGCACGGTTTTCTCCGGCGCGCTTGCCGGGCGTTCCGGCTTTCTTCTGCGCTTTCCTCTGGAATTCCGAATAGTTTTTGTCCGGCATGCACTCTTGCATGATGAGGGGCAGCCGTCATTGGAGGGCCGTCCGCGAAACGCCGAAAAGCCTCATTATGGAACATAATATTCCGCTCCATAACGGAAGCGGCGCCGCCGGGCATGCCCCGGGGCATGCGCGCTCCACGTTTGACGCCTTTCAGCAAGAGGGATATTTATATACGTCCGGAGAGCTGTCCATGCCCATATTCCCTCATACGCCCCATCCCGGCGAAGACGCCGGCGCCGCGCCCCAAACGCTCTGGACGCGGGAGTTTCTGCTCTTGTTCATGCTGGCGATGTTCGCCAACAGCTACATCGCCGTTTTTTACAGTTTCGAGCACTGGCTGGTGACCCTGGGCATCGCCCCGCACTGGCGCGGCGGTCTGCTCTCGGCCATGTTCGTTATGGTCATGCTGGGACGGCCGGTAGCCAGCGTCTGGGTCATCCGCCACAATGCCCTGCCGGTCATGGCCATGGCCATCATCGTCAACAGCGCGGCCATGTTCACCTATGCGCATCTTGATTCACCATACGATATCCTGCTGCTGCGCATGACGCAGGGACTGGCGCTGGCGGCATTTTCCAGTTCCGTAGTCAGCGTGCTGGTGCGTTGCATCCCCAAGGGCCAGAGCGCGCGCGGCTTCGCCCTGTTCTCCCTGACATTGCTGCTGCCGTATTCCGTCGTGCCGCTGTCGTCCGAACGCCTGCTGCCCCTGCTGGGCGGAGAGAGCCGCCTCTATGCGGCGGCGGGCCTCATGGGCGTGCCGGCCCTGTGCATGCTGATCCCCCTGGCCCGCAAAATCTCCGCGCGGGAAGCTTCAACCGCGGCTGCGGCCCTGAGTCTGCGCGCGCTGCTCCATGCCCTGCGGCACTCCGGCCTGGGGTGGGTATTTCTGGCCTGCACGTTTTTCGGCAGCATGACCATTCTGGTGATCTGTTTCGTCAAGGGGCTGGCTCAGGCCGACGGCTCCAGTCCGAGCCTGTTTTTCACCGCCTATTCCTCGCTGGTCATCCTGACCCGACTGCTCAGCGGCAACCATCTGGACACCTTGCCCCGCATGCCGGTCATCTATATCTGCTGTTTCTGTCTGGCATTGTCGCTGATTGGTCTGGCCGTGGGCCCCGCCTGGATGTTTCTGCCCCTCGCCTGCCTGTACGGACTAGGGCTCGGCATGCTCTATCCCCTGCTGGCAGCCATTATTTACGACGGCTCCACGCCTGAAACCCGATCCATCAACTCCAACATGATGATGCTGACCTTCGATTTCAGCGCCACCATGGGACCGTTGCTGGGCGGCACGGTCATCAGCGCGGGATACGGCTACCCCGGCGTTTTCCTGCTGGCGGCCACAGTCATCAGCCTGTGCGCGGCCTGCGCCTTCCGGCACAGCCGCACGTCGCGGGCGCGCGCCGCCCGCTGACCCCATTCCCGGCATGCGGCGGGAGCGCTTTCCGTCCGCCGTGGGGGCATTCCGGCGTTCTCGACAACAGGAACCCCGCGCCTAGAGCGCATTTCAACCGTGAACTGCTCTAGCGCGGGGGTTTCTTCATGCAAAAACCGGATTCAGGCAGCGTTGCCGCCTGAATCCGGCGAAGACAGCGCGGGCACTCAGCCCTTCATGCCCTTGCCCTACCCGCCGCAACGGGTGAAACCGCAGGATGGGCAGATATGGCAACCTTCCTGAAACACGAGTTCCTCATTGCATTCCGGGCAACGCTGCCGCTCCAGATCGTTGACGCCGCCGAGATGCCCCTTTTGATCTTTCAGATAGCGGCGTTCCAGCACCCAGGCGATGGCGTCCGGAATGGACAACAGCAGTCCCTTGCCGCGAAAAACGGGGTGTTCGCCGCCGATGCCCTTGATCTGATTCACGATGTCCCGCACGCTGACGCCGGAACGCAGCGCCAGGGAAACCAGACGCCCGATGGCTTCCGCTTTGGCGGTAATGGAACGTCCGGACTTGCCGATGGTGGCGAAGACCTCGAAAGGCTCGCCGTCCACCTCGTTGACGGTCAGATACATGAAGCCCAAACCGGTCTGCACCTTCTGCGTAAAGCCCTGCACGATGTCGGGACGCTTGCGCACAGTGCCGCCGCCGGAAACCGGAGCGGCGCCCTGACCGTCCAGTTTCTTCTGCCCCTCGCCCGTGGCCAACACCTGCAACGATTTGCAGCCGTCGCGGTATACGGTCACGCCCTTGCAGCCTTCCTGATAGGCCATCCAATAAATATTATGGATATCTTCCACTGTGGCGCTGTTGGGCAGATTCACGGTTTTGGAAACAGCGTTGTCCGTGTGCTCCTGGAACGCGGCCTGCATTTTCAGGTGCCATTCCGGAGCGATATCCATAGCCGTGACGAACACCCGGCGCATGTCCGAGGGCAGAAATTCCATATCCCGGATGGACCCTCTGGCCACAACGTTTTCCATAAGTTCCGGGCTGTAGGCCCCGGCCTCGGTCAATGCGGCTTCGAAGTAGGGGTTTACCTCCACCAGACGCTCGCCGTCCAGAATATTGCGCGTGAAACACAAAGCGAACAGCGGTTCCACGCCGGAAGAGCACCCGGCGATGATGGACAGCGTACCGGTAGGCGCGATGGTGGTCACCGTGGCGTTACGGTACGGCCCTTCCCCGCGTTGGGCGAAGACCGATTCTTTGTAGGCGGGGAAGGCTCCGCGCTCCCCCGCCAGTTGATGGGAAGCTTTATGTCCCTCGGTGTTGATGAAGTCCATGAGGCGGTGGGCCAGAGCGATTCCCTCCGCGGAATCGTAGGGAATGCGCAGCTGGAAGAGCAGATCGGCCCAGCCCATAACGCCGAGGCCGATCTTGCGGTTGTTGCGCACCCGTTCCGCGATCCGTTCCAGCGGGAACTGCGAGGCGTCGATGACATTATCCAGAAAGCGTACCGCCAGATGGACCACACGGGCCAGTTCCGCCCAATCCACGCCCCTGTCCGCGGGGATGTTTTCATGCTCGTGTCCCGGCACGAAGAAATTCGCAAGGTTGATGGAGCCCAGGTTGCAGGCTTCGTAGGGCAACAGGGGTTGTTCCCCGCAGGGGTTGGTGGATTCGATTTCTCCCTGAACCGGTGTGGGATTGTCGCGATTGATGCGATCCAGAAAAACAATGCCCGGATCGCCTGACGCCCACGCCTTCTTCACGAGCAGATCGAACACGTCGCGGGCGCGCAGACGGCCTTTTTCCTGGCCGGTATTGGGAGCGATGAGGGGATATTCCTCGTCGTTTTCCACAGCGCGCATAAATGCTTCAGTCAAGCCCACGGAAAGATTGAAATTATTGAACTCTCCCTCTTTTTCCTTGGCCCGGATGAAATCAATGATGTCCGGATGATCCACCCGCAGAATGCCCATGTTGGCTCCGCGCCGCGTGCCGCCCTGTTTGATCTGCTCCGTGGCCGTGTTGAAAATCCGCAGAAAGGAAACCGGACCGGACGCCACGCCGCCGGTGGAGCCTACCCGGCTCTCCTTGGGGCGCAGCCGGGAAAAGGAAAATCCCGTGCCGCCGCCGGACTTGTGGATCATGGCGGCATGCTTCACCGCATCGAAGATCTCCTCGATGGAATCGCCCACAGGCAGCACAAAGCAGGCGGAAAGCTGCCCCAATTCGGTACCCGCGTTCATCAGGGTCGGGGAGTTGGGCAGAAACTTCCAACCGGTCATCAAGTCGTAAAATTCGCGGGCCAGCGCTTCAACCTGAAAAGGAGATCTTTCGTACTTGCCTTCCTCTTCGGCAATGGCCGAGGCAATGCGCCAGAACAGGGCGCGGGCGTCTTCCAACTCCCCGGTAACGGGAGATATACGGTAATAGCGCTTTTTAAGCACGACTTCCGTGTTGGGCTGCAATGTCGGATGAGGCAGGTTCTCGGGCATTTCTATCATGGTACAACACTGTGTTTTATTTGAAGGTGTACAAAAAAAGCCCCGGTTTCTCCCCGGGGAAACGCTTGCCTTTCCGGCAAAGCGCCGTCATGTGAAAAAGGGGGCGGCCCTCATGACAACGCCCTCCGCGAAACGCCGATTTTTTTCAACCGACAAGGCGCAAGGCCGACAGTGGGCGAAGCTGCGGTGAACCTGCCGCAAGGTCACTGTCGGCCTTGCAACGCCGCGGGGCGGCAAAAGACGGCTTTGCAGCAGACGGAGTAATGAGGGCTGACCCTAAAATCCGGACACCCCGCGGATACCGGTACAGGGCGCATACGGCGGGCAAGTATACTCTGCTCCTCACAAAAAATCCATCGCCCGAAAAGCCGCATGGCTCCATTAACATCTGAAGATTGCATGAGGTTTTTGGGCGATCGAAATTCCATTTTTTTGCCGCGCCTCGTTACCGTGAGTATAATATATTTGAATAATTACATTTTTGTAAAATTTTCATGCAACCCACGATATTTTTCGTTTCGACGCGGCCGCGCGAGACGTCGCCGACGCGCGTTCCGCACCCCCAAGCATGTTTCAGTATTTTTTCGGGTACATCCGGTCGAGCCACATTTGACACCTTGCATGCCTTTGCCTATCAGAGTGAAATACAGAATCCGAAAGCCCCCCGGCGGCGCCGTCCCGCGCCCCCCGGCAACTTTATCAATGGAGAATCCTTATGGCCCTGTACACCAAAGAAGAAGCTCTGGCCTATCACGAACTGCCCCGTCCGGGAAAAATCGAAATTCTGCCCACCAAATCCTGCGCAACCCAGAAAGATCTGTCCATGGCCTATTCCCCCGGCGTGGCTGAAGCCTGCCGGGCCATCCATGCCGATCCTGCCCTGGCCGCCCGCTATACGGGGCGTTCCAACCTGGTAGGCGTGATCTCCAACGGCACGGCCGTGCTCGGATTGGGCAATATCGGCCCGGCCGCGGGCAAGCCCGTTATGGAAGGCAAGGGCGTGCTCTTCAAAATGTTCGCCGACATCGACGTCTTCGACATTGAACTGGCGGAAACCGATCCCGAAAAGATCTGCGCGGTCGTCAAAGCGCTGGAACCCACGTTCGGCGGCATCAACCTGGAAGACATCAAGGCTCCGGAATGTTTTTACATTGAAGAAACATTGAAAAAAGAAATGCATATTCCGGTCTTCCATGACGACCAGCACGGCACGGCGGTGATCACCGGGGCGGGATTCCTGAACGCCTGCGAAATCACCGGACGGACGCCGGACGCCTGCAAAGTGGTTATCTCCGGCGCGGGCGCGGCGGCCATCGCCTGCGCCAATTTCTATGTGGCGCTGGGCGTGGCGCGGGAAAATATCTTCATGTTCGATTCCAAGGGCCTGATCCATCAGGGACGCACGGACCTCAATCCCTACAAGGCCCGCTATGCCCAGCCGTCGTCCTGCACGCTGGCCGAAGCCATGCGCGGGGCGGACATGTTTCTGGGACTTTCCGTCAAGGGGCTGATTTCCCGGGATATGGTCAAAAGCATGGCCAAGGCTCCCGTCCTGTTCGCCTGCGCCAATCCGGACCCGGAAATCACCTTTGAAGACGCCAAGGCCGCCTCGCCCGACTGCATCATGGGCACGGGCCGCACGGACTATCCCAACCAGATCAACAATGTTTCCGGTTTCCCCTTCCTCTTCCGCGGCGCGCTGGACGTGGGCGCGACGGAAATAAACGAAGCCATGAAGATCGCCGCGGCCAGGGCGCTGGCCGCCCTGGCCAAGGAACCCGTGCCCGAAAGCGTCTCCCAAGCCTACGAGGGCAAAAGCTTCTCCTTCGGCCCCGACTACATCATCCCCAAGCCGCTGGATCCCCGCATTATCGAATGGGAAACCCCGGCCGTGGCCCAGGCCGCGATGGACACGGGCGTCGCCACGCGCCCCATCGCGGATATGGAAGCCTATCGTCGCAGCCTGGTGGCCAGGGTGCGGGCGGCGCATGCCAGAGCAAAGGCGCTGGCCGACAGTTATAAATAGCTCTTGACCTCCTCCCCGGTCTGAAGGCCGGAGAGGAGGCCAAGTCGCCGCCTTGCGGAAATTCCCGCGCGCGGGCGGTCCATCCCGTCACATCAAATCCCTTCAGGGGATCATCCCCCAAGCGGAGCTATGCCATGATTTCGCTGAAAAATCGCCATTTCCTGAAACTGTTGGACTTCAGCCCCGAAGAAATCCGCTACATGCTGGATCTCGCGGCGCATCTCAAAACAGCCAAAAAGGAACGCCGCGAGGTCAAGTATCTGACCGGCAAGAATATCGTGCTGCTGTTTGAAAAAGATTCCACCCGCACCCGTTGCGCCTTCGAGGTGGCCGCCCACGATCAGGGCGCCCACGTCACCTACCTCGGCCCCTCCGGCTCCCAGATGGGCAAAAAAGAATCCATGGCCGACACGGCCCGCGTGCTTTCCCGCATGTTCGACGGCATCGAATACCGGGGCTTCGGCCAGCATATCGTGGAAGATCTGGCCCGCTATGCGTCCGTGCCGGTATGGAACGGCCTCACCAATGAATTCCATCCCACCCAGATTCTGGCCGACCTGCTGACCATGCGCGAACACTGCGCCAAGCCGCTGCATGAAATCACCTTCGCCTATCTGGGCGACGCCCGCTACAACATGGGCAACTCCCTGATGATCGGCGCGGCCAAAATGGGCATGAACTTCCGCTCCATAGCGCCCGCGGGCTCCCAGACCGACCCGAACATCGTGACCCTCGCCCGGGCCGTGGCCGGGGAAACCGGGGCGACCATCACCGTCACCGAAGACGTGGACAGCGGCGTCAAGGGCTGCGACTTCCTGTATACCGACGTCTGGGTATCCATGGGCGAACCGGAGAGCGTGTGGCAGGAACGCATCGAACGCCTGCGTTCCTATCAGGTCACTGCCGACACCATGCGCAAGACCGGCAATCCGGACTGCAAGTTCCTGCACTGTCTGCCCGCCTTTCACAACCGGGAAACATCCATCGGGGAGCAATTGTTCCAGAAGTACGGCATCGACGCCATGGAAGTGAACGACGAGGTTTTCGAATCCTCGGCCAACGTGGCGTTCGACGAAGCGGAAAACCGCATGCACACCATCAAGGCCGTCATGGTGGCGACCCTGGCCGACACGCCCCCGGCCGTCTAGTACACAGAAACATCTAAAGTT
>CASQEL010000046.1 GCA_949427775.1 uncultured Desulfovibrionaceae bacterium | reverse complement strand
GGGTGTGGGGCGGAGCCCCACATCTTTTGGAGCATTTCAACCGTGAACTGCTCTACCCGCGCTCTCTGCCGCGACCGCGATCGCCCCGATCCCGTCCGCCGCGATCGCCGCCTCTGCCGCCCCGATCTCCGCGAGGCTCGCGCTGGGGACGGGCGGTTTCTTCGGGATTCCAGGGATGCCCCTGCTCTTCCAGCAGCACCGCCTTGCGGCTGGCGCGGATGCGGTCGCCGTTGATCTCGATGACCTTGACCACCATATCTTCGCCGAGATGCGCCACGTCGCCGGGTTGATTGACCCGGTTGACATCCAGTTGGGAGACGTGCACCAGCGCTTCCACGTTGGGCAGAATTTCCACGATGACCCCGATTTCCAGAATCTTGCGGACCTTGGCCGTGTAGTTTTTGCCCAGATCGGGACGCTGATCGTAATACTGCACCATCTCCTTGGCTTTTTCCATGGCTTCCTGCGTGGGGGCGAAGATGGAAATGCGTCCGCTGTCCTCAATATCCACAGACGCGCCTGTGGCCGAGGTGATAGCCTTGATGTTCTTGCCGCCGGGGCCGATGATCAGACGGATGATGTCCGGGTTGACGAACACTTCCGCATGCTGCGGGGCGTACTTGGACAGATGGGTACGCGGGCTCTCCAGAGCCTCGGCCATTTTTCCGAGAATGTGCAGCCGCGCTTCGCGGGCCTGTTCCATGGCGCGGGCCATGATCTCGGTGGTCAGCCCGGTGATCTTGATGTCCATCTGGACGGCGGTGACGCCTTCGGCCGTGCCCGCGATCTTGAAATCCATATCGCCCAGGGCGTCTTCATCACCCAGGATGTCCGTCAGCACGATGAATTGATCGTCTTCCTTGATCAATCCCATGGCCACGCCCGCCACCGGCGCGGACACGGGCACCCCGGCATCCATGAGCGACAGCGAACCGCCGCACACGGCGGCCATGGACGAAGAGCCGTTGGACTCCAGCGTTTCGGACACCACCCGCAGGGTGAAGGGAAACGCCTCGTCGGAGGGCAGCACCGGACGCAACGCCTTTTCGGCCAGCGCGCCGTGTCCGATTTCGCGGCGAGACACCCGGACGGGCTTGACTTCGCCCACGGAGAACGGCGGGAAATTGTAGTGCAGCATAAAGCGCTTGGTCACATCGCCCACCAGCGAATCCACCCGTTGCTCGTCAGTGGACGAGCCCAGCGTGGTCACCACCATGGATTTTGTTTCCCCACGGGCGAACAGCGCCGAGCCGTGGGCGCGGGGCAGCAGCCCGGTCTGAATCTGAATGGGGCGCACGGTTCTGGTATCGCGTCCGTCGATGCGCGTTCCTTCCCTGACGATGCGGCCGCGCACCACGTTCTTTTCCAGGGCTCCGAGAATGTCCCCCACGCTTTTCAGGGCTTCTTCATTTTCCGCCCAGGCGGGATCATCGCTCAGTCCCTGCATGACGTGTTCCCTGACGGCCTTGCGGGCGTCCTTGCGCGCCAGTTTTTCCGGCACGCGCAGAGCGGCTTCCAGACCGGCGGCCATGGCCAGCTCGGTCACTCGCGCCGTCAGCGCGGCGTCGTCTTCGGCCGGGGTAAAATCCATCTTGGGTTTGCCCGCCAGTTCGCGCAACTTGAGCTGCGCTTCGATGAGCGGCTGAATTTCCTTGCGGGCCCACTCCAGAGCTTCGGCGATGACGCTTTCCGGCACGATGTCGGCTTCACCTTCCACCATGGTCAGCGCGTCGGCGGACGCCGCGAACACGATGTTCAGATCGCTGCGCTCCTGCTCCGCATATGAGGGATTGAGCACAAAGCGGCCGTCCACGCGGCCGATGCGGCCGCCCGCCACCGGCCCCTCGAAGGGCAGCGGCGAGAGCATCAGGGCGGCGGACGCGCCGGTCAGCGCCAGCACGTCGGACTCGTTTTCCTGATCCGCCGAAATGACGTTGGCCAGCACCTGCACGTCTTCTTTCAATCCCTTGGGAAACAGGGGCCGAATCGGACGGTCGATGAGGCGCGAAACCAGCGTCTCGCGCTCCGAGGGGCGGCCGATTTCCCGGCGGAAGAAGCTGCCCGGAATACGTCCGGCCGCGTACATTTTTTCGGAGTACTCCACGGTCAGCGGAAAAAATCCCTTGTCGAACTCCAGGGGTTGCGAGCACACCGTCACCAGGGCCACGGTGCCGCCGCACTGAATCCAGACCGCTCCGTGCGCCTGATTGGCCAGACGGCCTGTTTCAAACACGACCTCTTTGCCGCCCACGGCGGCGGTAACCCGGGTAGGGTGAAAAATATCCTGCATTACCTTGCAATCCTTTGCTTCCCGAAGGGGATTCCGGGAACGGCGACGAGCGAGCGGCGTCTCGCCGTCCTTCCCGGACCCCCCTTCCCACGGCTGTTGCGCGGCCGGGCGCAGGCCCTCGCCGCAGGTTATGAAAGGGGGGAGCCGCAGGCTCCCCCGTGTCGGCGCGACGCTACTTGCGCAAACCGAGTTTTTCGATAAGCGCGCGGTAGCGTTGAATATCTTTATTTTTCAAATATTTCAGAATATTACGACGCTGTCCCACAAGCCGCAGCAAGCCCGTGCGGGAGTGAAAGTCTTTCTTGTGGGTCTTGAAGTGACCGGTCAGACCTTCAATGCGGGCCGTCAACAGGGCCACCTGCACCTCGGGGGAGCCGGTGTCTCCTTCATGCTTGGCGTGCGCGTCGATAATGCTTTTCTTCTGTTCGGAATCCATGACCACAGCGGTTCTCCTTTGCAAAAGGGGTTATAACGTCCAAAGCCCCCGCACGACAGTCCACACAAGTCCCCGCGGGGCGGAGGCCGCCTGAACCAGAGCCAGAGGGCTGCCGTCCCGCGCCTGCAACACCGCCTTCTCGCCGGGACATATGTCCGGCGCGGCGGCGCCCTCCCTCCGCGTGACGCCGCAGGGCAGGGACACGCCGTTGCGCAGTCTGCCTTCCTCCTCCGGTCCCAGCGTGAACACGGGCCAGTGGGGAAGCGCGCGCGTGACGGGCAGAACCCATTCAGGCAGCCGTTCCGGCGCGGCGGCGATCTCCTCCAGGGTATGGGAGACGTCCAGACCGAACGGATGGCTGTATTCCCGGGTCAGTTCCGTGAGCACGGCTCCGCACCCCAAGCGCATCCCCAAGCTGTGGGCCAGGGAGCGTATGTAGGTGCCGGAACTGCATGAAACCCGGAATCGTACATACGGCAGGCTCACCTCGAGCGTTTCCGCATGCGAAATTTCAATGCGCTTGACCTTTTCCGGAGCGGCCTTTCCGGCGCGGGCAAGCTTGTACAGGGGTTGCCCCTGATGTTTGGCCGCCGAATACGGCGGCACCGGCTGTTCGCTGACGCCCCGCCACCGGGCGATCTCCCGGCGCACGGCATCCTCCGTCACCCCGTCCCACGCGGAAGTGGTCACAACAGCGCCTTCGGCATCCCAGGTATCCGTGCTCTCTCCGATCCGCAACGCCCCGCTGTACACCTTGCCGCCGTCTGTCAGAAGATGCCCGGCAATCTTGGTGGCATGGCCCAACAGCACCAGCAGCACGCCGGACGCCATGGGATCCAGCGTCCCGGCATGTCCGATCTTTTTCTGTCCCAGGCGCTTGAGCGCCGTCAGGCATCGGGCGGAGGAAGGACCCCTGGGCTTGTTCAGCACCAACACGCCGTGCGCCTGCGGCAACCGCGGGAGACGTGCCGGCTCCTGGGCCGGAAGTCGGGATGAAGAACAGGATGAAATCATAGCCTCAAATCCGCTGCCCGTCCAGTCTTCCATACGCGGGGCATCCAAACTTCATGTTCATGAAAACAACACCGTGCCTGCCTGTTTCGGGGTGTGTCCCGGCGACAGCGGCGCTCCGCCCGCTTCCGCGCCGTGCCGCCGCACGCACGGAGCGTCGGCCGCCCGCGGGCGCGAACCGGGTTCCACGGGCAACTCGCCCTATTCGCCGCCGTGCGGGCGCGGCCTGTCGCCGTCTTGCGCGGAAAGCCCGGCATCCACGGCGGCCAGCACGGCCTCGCGGGCTTCCGCCAGAGGCAACGCCAGGGTTGCGCCCGCGGCGTTGCGGTGTCCGCCGCCGCCGAACACGGCGGCCATGGCCCGCACGTCCGTCGTTCCCGAGGAACGCAGGCTGAGCTTGCAGCGTCCGGGCGCGTCCTCGCGCACCAGACCGGCTACCCGCACGCCGCGCAGACGGCGCAGGTGCTCCACAAAGCCTTCCATATCTTCTTTCCGCGCGCCGCAGGCTTCCAGATCCGCGCGCGCCGCCACGGCCAGGGCCACGCTGCCTTCGCGGCGCACCATGAAATGCCGCAGCAGGTGACTCCACAGGCGCATCCGGGGCAGCGTCCACTGATTATCCAGGCGTTCGCGCACCGCCGCCACGTCCAGTCCGCCGTCGGCCAGCTCCGCCGCCAGACGGAAGACGTCGGCCGACGTGTTGCCGAACGCGAATCCTCCGGTATCCGTCACCAGAGACAGATACACGGCCTCGGCCAACGCGCCCGTCAACGGCGCGCCGGCGGCGCGGGCTACGGCGGCCGCCATCTGGCCGGTGGCCGCCATGGACGGTTCCACCCAATTGTACAGGGTGCCGAACTCGGGATTGCCGAGATGATGATCCATATTGATGCAGGGCAGTTGCGTCAGCAGCGGCGCCAGCGCCTCGCCCACCCGATGCGCGTCGCCGCAATCAAGCACCACAAGCAACTCGGGCCGGAACGGCAGGTGGTCAAGCTCCGTGTGCAAGGGACAGGGCAGCGGCAACCATTCCAGAAATTCCGGCGCGCCGGTGGCGTTGTAGAGGGCTGTCTCCTTGCCCATTCCCCGCAACAGCCACCCCATGGCCGCCGTGGACCCCAGAGCGTCCCCGTCCGGATGGGCATGCGCCGCGACGAGAACATGATCACGGCGGCGCAACAGTTCCGCGATATGGACGGCCTGGGGCGGAAGTACGGAGGAGGTGCTCATTCGACGGTATATATTTCCAAATGGCTGTCGGTCATTTCTTCGGGACACACGGCTTCCATCATGCACAGGCATTTATCCATGCGGCTTTGCAGATGTTGCTCGCTGTTGGAAAGGGACGTCACGGCCAGGCGCAGGCGCGTCAGGGAATTTTCGGTGCCCGCTTCGGCCACGGCGACATTGAAACGGTTGCGTACCTTTTGCTTGAGGCTGTTGGCCACGCGCCGCTTGCCTTTAAGAGAATCATTGCCGTGCAGCGTAAATTCCACGCTCAGAACGGCGACAAACATGGTCATGCTGCTTCGGGGCACTCCCCCGCCCTTGTCGTCGGGGGCCGGAACCGCATCCCGGCCCCCGGATTCGTCGGTCTTCCGGCCCGGCCGGAAGCGGCATCTACAGTGTCGCGGCTTCTTCTATCATTTCAAATGATTCAATCACATCGCCGACTTTGATGTCGTTGAAGTTCTCCAGCGCGATGCCGCACTCGTAGCCCTTGACCACTTCGCGGGCATCGTCCTTGAAGCGCTTGAGGGACGCGATTTTGCCCGTATGCACAACCACGCCGTCGCGCAACAGGCGGACGCCCGCATTGCGGGTCACCTTGCCGTCGGCCACATGGCAACCGGCGATCACGCCGACCTTGGGCACGCTGATGCTTTTGCGCACTTCGGCCTGTCCCAGATAGACTTCGCGCTGCACGGGAGCAAGCATGCCCTGCATGGCGCTCTTGATGTCGTCCACCAGCTTGTAGATGATGTCGTAGTAGCGGATGTCCACGTTTTCGTGTTCGGCCACTTCCTTGATCTTCGCCGTGGGACGCACGTTGAAGCCGATAATGATGGCCTGCGAGGCGGAAGCCAGCAGAATATCCGACTCGGAGATGGCCCCCGCGCCGCTGTGGACGATGCTGATGCGCACCTTGTCCGTACTCTGTTTGAGCAGGGCCTCGGTAATGGCTTCCAGAGAGCCCTGCACGTCGGCCTTGAGCACCAGATTGAGCGTGAGCGTTTCCTGGTCCGAGGCGCTGCGGGAGAGGAAGGTTTCCAGCGTCACGCGGGATTCCTTGGCCAACTCGCGTTCGCGCTGCTTGACGGCGCGACTGTCCGCGATACGGCGAGCCAGTTTTTCGTCGGCCACGCAGATAAATTCTTCCCCGGCTTCGGGCACGCCGTCAAAGCCCTGCACCTCCACCGGAATGGCGGGACCGGCCTCCTTGACTTTTTTGCCCTGGTCGTTGAACAGCGCGCGCACCCGGCCCGAGAAGACGCCGCATACAAAGGTGTCGCCCTGATGCAGCGTGCCCTCCTGGATGAGCACCGTGGCCACGGGGCCGCGGCCCTTGTCCAGTTTGGCTTCCACTATATGCCCGCGGGCGGGCTTGTCGGGATTGGCCTTCAGTTCCAGAATTTCCGCCTGAAGGGCGATCAGTTCCAGCAGCTCGTCCAGTCCCTGACGGGTTTTGGCCGAAACCTTGGACACCACGGTGTCGCCGCCCCAGTCTTCCGCCTGGAGTCCGAGCTCGGCCAGTTCGCGCAACACGCGATCCGGCTCGGCGGCGGGTTTGTCCATCTTGTTGACGGCCACCATGATGGGCACGCCGGCGGCTCTGGAGTGGTTTATGGCCTCGCGGGTCTGGTCCATGACGCCGTCGTCGGCGGCCACCACCAGCACCACCAGGTCGGTGACTTGCGCCCCGCGGGCGCGCATGGCCGTGAACGCCTCGTGACCGGGCGTATCCAGAAACACGATCTCGCCGCGCTTGGTCTTCACATGGTATGCGCCGATGTGCTGCGTGATGCCCCCGGCTTCGCCGCTGGTCACGTTGGACTTGCGGATGGCGTCCAGCAGCGAGGTCTTGCCGTGGTCGACGTGGCCCATGATGGTCACTACCGGCGGACGCGGTTTGAGCTGCTCGGGCGTGTCGGCTTCGGTCGGGATCAGATAATCGTCTTCGGAGAAGCCCGCCTTTTCCACTTCGTAATCGAACTCGGCCGCCACCAGGGTCGCGGTTTCGATGTCCAGCGACTGGTTGATGGTGGCCATGACGCCCAAACCGAACAGCACCTTGATGATTTCGTTGGACTTCAGGCCCATCTGATGCGCCATGTCCGCCACGCGGATGGCCTCGGTGACGCGAATTTTACGCTTGGCGGCCTTCAGGGGCTGGGTGGCCGCGGGCTGCTGGCGCACGTCCTTGTTCCCCTTGCGACGGCTTTTGCCCCTGTTCAGACGCGGCGCGTCGTCATCATCGCCGCGACGACCGAAATCTCCGGAGTTCTGCTGGAAATCCACAGTGCGGCGGCCTTTGAGACGCTTTTTCTTGCTCTGGCCGTCGCGTTCTCCGGCGGGCACGGCGGCGAAGGGCGCGCCGCCTCCGGCGGAACGACCGCCGCCGGGACGGGACGGGCGCTGTCCGCCTCCGGAGGGCCGGGGGGCGCGTGCGTCGGCCGCGCGGGCATCGGCCGCGCGTTGCACGGCCTCGGGGGACGGCCGGGAAATAATCCGCACCTGCGGCGTGGCGGGAACTTCGGGCTGACGCTTTTTACGGCGCTTGCGGCGTTCCTCTTCACCGTCGGCATCATCGGACGCGGCATCTTCCGCGCGGCGGGGAGATTCCGGCGCGCGGGGCGGCAACGTCGGAGCCGACGATCCCTCGGGCACGGCCGAAGCGTCGGGCGTGGCGTGGCGCGCGGGTTTACCGGACATCGGAGCGGGCGACTCGGACGGAGCGACAACCTCGGGCGTTTCCGCCGACGCGGCGGGAGGCGTTTCCGACGGCGCGACGGCAGGCGTTTCCGGAGCGGCGGGCGCCGCAACTTTCGGCGTCGGCGCGTCCGCCTCGACCACGGGCGCCGGATCATCGGGCCGACGAATGACCCGCGCGGCAGGGGTGGCCTGGCGCGCGGCGCGACGGGGTTTGGCCTCGGGCGCGGCGGGCGGCGTTTCCGGAGCGGGGGACGCCACGGTTTCCGCCGCGGGCGCGGCCGCTTCCGGCGTCGGTGTCGGTTCCTCCGGCGTCGGCGCGGCGGCGGGCGCTTCGGGAGCGGCCTCCGCCTCTTCCCGCACGCGGCGACGGCGCACAATGACCCCGGGCTGGACTTCCTTGCGGGCGACACCGGCGTCTTCAGGGGTTTTGAAATGGGCACGCACCCGTTCGAGGCTCTCGGCGGGCACCGCGCTCACGGTGCTCTTGGCGGGGATATTCAGTTCCCGCAACGCCTGGAGCAGATCCTTGGTGGAGACGCCCAACTCTCCCGCAAGATCCTTTACCTTCATTTTTTCTTCACTCATGCTGTACCCCCCTTGCGCCGTGTCGCGGGAGCATCGGCGCGGACGGCGCACCGTCCCGGCTCCGCAACCCTGAACTCACGCGGGTCTGCGTTGACGTTTACCCGGTTTATATTTTTCGAAGCGTTGCAGGCAGACAGGACTGGAACACACATACCAGCCTCTGCCGGGCAACGTGGCGCGTTCATCCCGCAGCAGGGCTCCCGTTTCCGAAAGCACATGGCGCGTCAGCTCCGCCTTGGCGAAACGCCGCCTGCAAATGACGCACATACGCGAGGGCATGTGCGGCATGCGTCACTCCGTCTCTTCCGCGCCGCTTTCGGCGGCGGGAGTCTCTTCAGGCTCCACCACCGGCGACAGGAAGTGAATGGCCGAACGCAGGTCCGCAATGCGGCCGGCGGAAAGGGCCAGATTCTTTTCCAGTTCCTCGTCCGTGGCCCGGCGCAGCTTGTCCAGCGTCTGATAGCCCGCGGCCAGCAGCGTCTCGATGGACACTTCCGCCACGGACGCCACCTGTTCCAGTCCGCGCCCGATGGCGTTGGCCTCGTTGTAGCGAGTCTCGGTGAAGATATCGACCTTCCATCCCAGCAGCTTGGCCGCCAGTTTGACATTCTGGCCCTTGCGCCCGATGGCGTTGGTCAACTGATCGTCGGGGACGATGACTTCCAGAAGATTTTCCTCTTCGTCCACCACGATGCGCGACACCAGAGCCGGGGCCAGAGCGTTGCGGGCATAGGTGGCGATTTCGGGACTCCAGACCACGATGTCGATGCGCTCGCCGCGCAGCTCCTGCACGATGTTTTGAATGCGGGAACCGCGCACGCCCACGCAGGCGCCCACCGGGTCCACGTCCCGCTCGCGCGAGAGCACGGCCACCTTGGCGCGGGAACCGGGATCGCGGGCCACGCCCATGATCTGCACGGTGCCGTCGTCCACTTCCGGCACTTCGCGGCGGAACAGCGCCGCCATGTAGTCGCGGTGCGCGCGGGAGACGACGACCTGCGGGCCGCGCCCTTCCTTGCGCACTTCGGTGATCAGGGCCTGCACGCGATCCCCGCGCTTGTAGTGTTCGCGGGGGATCTGCTCGTCTTTGGGCAAAATGGCCTCGGTGCGTCCGAGGTTGACGATCCAGCCGCCCTTGTCGCGGCGCTGGACGATGCCGGACACGATTTCGCCCACGCGATCCTTGTATTCCTCGTAAATGATTTCCTGCTCGGCATCGCGCATACGCTGGATGATGACCTGCTTGGCCGACTGCGCGGCGATGCGGCCCAAATCCTCCACCTTGACGCGAAAGCCCATTTCGTCGTCGATCTGCACGGAAGGATCGTGCCGGCGCGCGTCGGCCAGGGCGATTTGCGTATCGGGATTGGCGACGTCGCCGTCTTCCATGACGATTTTGAACTGGTAGACTTCTATGTCGCCGGTTTCGTCATTGTAGCTGACTTCCACGTCCATATCCTCGCTGAACCTGCGCAGCACGGAGGTGCGCACGGCTTCTTCGAGGGTATCGACCAGCATATCGCGGTCCAGGCCCTTGTCCTTGCTGATCTGCTCTATGGCTTTTTTCAGTTCGAGATTCATGTCGCCTCCGGCGTTGCCTTGTGAGGTCCAGATTGCAGCACGCCTTGTTTGCCGGTCGCGCGTTTACGCCGCCCCGGCTTTTCGGGCATGGAAAAAGTATGAATGCGCTCGGCCCTGCGAACATCGTTCCAGGATATCCGCACATGCGTCTGCACGGGCTCTCCCCCGGCCTGCGGCACGGCCACACGCAGCGTCAGCACGTCGCCGTCGACGGACGCCAGCGCGCCGCGGAATTTCCGACGTCCCGGCCACTCGGGGTGCGCCTCATGCAGCGCCACCGCCACCTCGTCT
>CASQEL010000045.1 GCA_949427775.1 uncultured Desulfovibrionaceae bacterium | reverse complement strand
GTTTGTGAACAAGGGACGCTTCGATGCCGTTATTCTGGGCTGGACCATTACTCAGGATCCTGATATTTTCGACGTTTGGCATTCTTCTAAGGCGATACCCGGCGGATTGAATTTTGTGCATTACAAAAATCCCGCACTGGACGCTCTGTTGGAGGCGGCCCGCAGTACCCCGATTCAGTCCCGCCGCAAGGAACTGTATGATCGCATCCAGGTAGTGCTGGACGAGGATCAGCCATACTGTTGCCTGTTTGTGCCCTATGCATTGCCGGTGGTGCAGTCGCGGTTTCGCGGGATACATCCCGCCCCGGCGGGCATTATGTACAATTTTGACAAGTGGTGGGTGCCTGAAAATTTGCAGCATGCCCTGCCGCAATAATCCGAACGCCGGACTCCGGCGTGACGGCAACCTGACAGGCAAAGGAATATTGTCGATGATCCGTATTCAGGAAATCCTTGATCTGGTCGCCGCTCACAACCACGAAGCCAATCTGGAGCTTATCCAGAAAGCTTACGTCTTTGCCGCGGCCGCGCACGTCGGGCAGACCCGTCTGTCCGGAGAACCCTACCTTTCCCATCCCCTGGCCGTCGCCCACCGCCTGGCTGAAATGGGATTCGACGAGGCTACGATAGCCGCCGGGCTGCTGCACGACACGGTGGAGGACACCAAGGCCACTATCGAGGAGATCGACGAGCAGTTCGGGGAGGAAGTGGCCGATATTGTGGATGGGGTGACGAAGATCAGCCTGATTCCCTTTGAAAGCAAAGAAGAAGCCCAGGCTGAAAACATCCGCAAAATGATCCTGGCCATGAGCCACGATATGCGGGTGCTGATGGTCAAACTGGCGGACCGCGCGCACAACATGAGCACGCTGGACTTTCAGAAGCCGCACAAGCAGAAGCGCATCGCCCAGGAAACCATGGATATTTATGCGCCCCTGGCCAACCGCCTTGGCCTGCATCGCATCAAGCAGCAACTGGAGGATCTGAGCTTCAAGTATCTGCGCCCGGATCTCTACGGCCAGATCACCAAATGGCTGGACGACAATCAGGTGGTTGAACGCCATATCATCGACAAGGTGGTGACCCGGCTCGAAGATCTGCTCAAGAGCAATGGTATTCACGGTACGGTGTACGGGCGCATCAAGCACAAATACAGCATCTATAAAAAAATGCAGCATCTCTCCCTGACGCTGGATGAGATGCACGACATCATGGCCTTCCGCGTTCTGGTGGCTGACATCAAGGATTGCTACGCTGTCCTGGGACTGGTGCATTCACAATGGAAGCCGGTGCACGGACGCTTCAAAGACTACATCTCCATGCCCAAGGCCAACGGCTACCAGAGCTTGCACACCACTGTCATCGGGCCGGAGGGCGAACGCATCGAAATCCAGATTCGTACGGAAGAGATGCATCGGCAGGCCGAACATGGCGTGGCCTCCCACTGGTTGTATAAGGAAAAGGGACGGGTCAATCCCAAAGACCTGGAACAGTTTTCCTGGCTGCGGGAAATTTTCGAGCGCCAGCGCGACGAGGCTGATTCCAAAGAATTCATGCTCTCCCTGCGTCTGGATTTGTTCAAAGACGAGGTCTATGTCTACACGCCCCACGGCGACGTCAAGGAACTTCCCGAAGGGGCCACACCGCTGGACTTCGCCTTTCACATCCATACCAAGGTGGGACACCATTGCGCCGGGGCCAAGGTCAACGGCAAACTCGTGCCTTTGGGCACCCCTCTGAAAAATGGGGATACCGTGGAGATCGTCACCGATTCTTCGCGCAATCCCAACCGCGATTGGCTCAAGATGGTCAAAACGGCCAAAGCCCGCAGCCGCATCCAACATTACCTGCGCACCGAGGAACGCGCGCATGCTCTGGCTCTGGGCCGCGACATGCTGGAAAAAGAGGGCCGCAAGGTCAGCCTCAACGTGGCCAGGGCCGTCAAAGAAGGCCAGATGGCCATCGTGGCCCAGGACATGAATTTCGACAGTGTGGACGATCTGACCGCGGCTGTGGGATATGCCCACCTGACGCCGCGCAAGATTCTCAACAAACTGTATGCCGTGCTGCATCCCGGCGAACAGACCCCGGCCGCTCAGGCCGCCGAAGCGGCGCCCGCCAAAGAAAAGGAACCGGACAAGCCACGCACGGAGGGAGTGGGCATTTCCGGTGTGGACGGCGTGCTGATGCGTTTCGCCAAATGCTGCAATCCTGTGCCCGGCGATCCGATCATCGGGTATATCAGCCGTGGCATGGGAGTGAGCGTACATCGACAGGATTGCCCCAATGTCGCCAATATGGAGCCGGAACGGCTGCTTTCCGTGCACTGGAACGGCGAGGAAGACAAACCCTATGAGGCGCGCATCTATATCCTGTGCAGAAACGAGCGCGGCGTACTGGCCCAGGTAGCACAAATTCTGGCCAAAGACGGCGTAAACATCACTACCCTGACTACCAAACCTCTGGTGGACGGTCGTTCCGACATGGACATCACCGTGGAAGTACGCAACGTGGCCCAGCTCTATCAACTCATCGACGAGCTGCGCAAATTGCCTCCCATTCTGGAGGTCATCCGCGCTTCCGACGGAGAATAGATACCACAGGGGCAGCAGGACATTCCGGGAAACAACGACGGCAACCGCATGGAAACATGTTCTTCCAAATCTCTGCGCGACTTCGCCCGACAGTGGTTGGATCATCTGTTGGCCGAACGTGGGCTGTCGCCCAACACTGTGCTCGCCTATGGACAGGATGTCGGGCGCTTTTTTCAGTATCTGGAGGAAAATTTCGGCCCCGATGCTCCCATGCGGGAACTGGACGAGCAAAATCTGTTCTTTTATCTTGCATGGTTGCGTAGCCTGGGCCATGCAGGGCGCACACTTTCCCGCCACCTGTCCTCTCTGCGCGGTTTTTTCTCGTACGGTCTGGAAACCGGCCTGCTGACGACCAATCCGGCGGCTCTGCTGGATAATCCCAAACTGCCGTCTCTGTTGCCCGAGGTTCTTTCACAGGAAGAGGTGCGCGCCGTTCTGGAACTGCCTGATCTCCGGGATCGCCAGGGACAACGGGATCGTTGCATCCTGGAGCTGCTTTACGCGGCCGGATTGCGGGTGTCCGAGTTATGCGCCCTGCGGCCGTTGGACATTGATGCCCAAAGGGGGCTGGTCCGGGTTTTCGGCAAAGGTTCCAAAGAGCGGCTGGTACCGTTGCATGCCTTGGCCCTGACCTTGCTGGAGGACTATGCGCGGCACTGGCGCCCCGCCTTTCGGCCCTGTGAGAATTTTTTGTTTCTGAATCGCTCCGGGCGGGGCCTGACCCGACAGTACATATGGAAGATGGTCAAAAAATATGTGCTCCTGGCCGGGATACGCCGTCCGATTTCGCCGCACACGTTCCGCCACTCCTTCGCCACGCACTTGCTGGAAGGCGGCGCGGATCTGCGTTCCGTGCAGATGCTGCTGGGGCACGCGGACATCAGCGCCACGGAAATTTACACCCATGTACAGTCCGAACGCCTCAAAAACATTCACCATACCTACCACCCCCGCAGCCGCTAACCTTTTTGGATACGCCATGCATCCCACGACGCTCATCACTTGTCATGCCAACGCCGATTTCGATGCTCTGGCGGCCGTCGTCGCCGCGCAATACCTTTATCCCGGCAGCCTGCTGGTGTTTCCCGGCACGCAGGAACGCAGCCTGCACGCCTTTTTCACAGATACGGTTTCTGTGATGTACAATTTCAGGGAAATGCGCGACATCAACCCCAAGGAGATCGAATTGCTGGTGGTGGTGGATACCCGTCAACGCTCGCGTGTGCCCCACGTACATGAGGTGTTGCGCAATCCCGACGTGAACGTCCATTTGTGGGATCACCATCCCGATTCGCCCGATGATATTCCGGCCACAGCGTCACGGGTGGAACCGGTAGGCGCCACCACTACCCTGCTGCTCCGCGAGATACGCGATCGAGGCATACATGTTTCCTGCCAGGATGCTACAGTGCTGGGATTGGGCATTTACGGCGACACGGGTTCTTTTACCTTTTCTTCCACCACGCCGGAAGATTTTCGCGCCGCGGCCTGGTTGCGTGAACAGGGCATGGACGTGAACATGATCGCCGATTTCGCGGCCCACGAGTTGACCAGCGCGCATGTTCAAGCCCTCAACAGCCTGCTGGAATCGGCCTCCACGTATCGCATCAACAATGTGCCCGTGGTCATGGCCGATGTTTCCATGGAAACCTATCTGGGGGATTTTGCCTATCTGGCTCACAAGTTGATGGAGATGGAGCGGTTCGACGTGCTCTTTGCTCTGGGGCGCATGGCCGATCGGGTACATGTGGTGGCTCGCAGCCGCAAGGAAGAGATCAATGTCGGGCAGGTCTGCACCGCGCTGGGCGGCGGAGGACATGCTTATGCGGCCTCGGCTTCCGTGCGCGACAAGACCATAAGTCAGGTACGTGACGAAATTTTTCAGCAGCTCTATGCCCAGGCCAATCCCGATAAATACGCGCGTGATTACATGTCCTCTCCGGCTGTGGGCATCGAGGAACAGCGCACTGTTCATGACGCCGAGGAATTGATGAGTCGTTTCGGACTCAAGGCCGTTCCGATATTTGCCGCGGGCACGCGCCGCTGCGTGGGGCTGCTGGACTACCAGACCGCCGTGCGCGCCGCCGGACACGGACTCAAGGAGCTTCCGCTGGACGTGTATATGCAGCGTCACGTCCAAACCGTGGTTCCGGGCGACAGCTTCCAGCGGATTATGGAAATCATCGTCGGCGCGCGTCAGCGTTTGGTTCCCGTGGTGGAGGGTGAAGAGGTCATCGGCGTGATCACCCGTACAGACCTGATCAATATCTTCACTGACGAGCCCGGGCGCGTACCTGTACCGGTGAAAGAATCCCGCAAGGAACGCAACGTCGCCAAGCTGTTGCGGGATCGACTGCCCAAAAGCTGTCTGTCTCTGCTGGAAAAGGCCGGAGCCTTGGGGGACAGTCTGCACATGCCTGTCTACGCTGTGGGCGGCTTTGTGCGCGATCTGCTGCTGGACTGCCCTAATCAGGATATCGATCTGGTGGTGGAGGGCAACGGCATCGCCTACGCCCGGGCCCTGGCGGAACTGTTGGGGGGGCGGATGCGCGAGCACAAGGAATTTCTGACGTCAGTGGTCATCTTCGAGGAAACGCCGGGCCGGGAACGGCGTGTTGATGTCGCCACGGCCCGTCTGGAATACTACGAATACCCTGCGGCGCTGCCCACAGTGGAGCTTTCGTCCATCAAGATGGATCTCTTTCGACGCGATTTCACCATCAATGCTTTGGCCATTCGACTGGAAAAAGGGGCCTTCGGCCGTCTGGTGGACTTTTTCGGCGGGCAGCGGGACATCAAGGACAAAATTATCCGGGTGTTGCATACGCTCAGTTTTGTGGAAGATCCTACCCGCTGTCTGCGTGCCGTGCGTTTTGAACAACGCTATCAGTTCCGTGTAGGAGCCACAGCGGAAAAACTGATCAAGAATGCCATCAATCTTGGCCTGATGGACAAACTGTCCGGCACGCGCCTGTTCCATGAACTCCAACTGATCTTCGAGGAAGCCGATCCCGTAGCCTGCCTGCTGCGGCTGGACGATCTGGATCTGCTGCGCGCCATCCATCCCCTGCTGGAGCTGAACCCCATCAAAACAGAATTACTTAGAAAACTCAAAGAGATGCTTGACTGGTATCGTCTGCTCTACTTCGACGATCATCCTCAGGCCTGGCTCATCTACCTGCTTGGACTGTGCCGCAACACCACATATCAGGAAACCGCCGCCGTGTTCGAGCGTCTGGGTATCCCCCAACTTCAGAAGAGCGAAATTCTCCAACTTCGAGAACGCGTCCGCAGTATTCTGCCCAAGGTCGAAGCCTGGCAGACATCTTCGGGAAAAATCAGTGAGCTTTACACCTTGCTGCTCAATGTGCCTCTGGACGGTTTGCTGTACATGATGGGCCGCACGGCCTCGGATAAAGTCCGCAAAAGCCTGTCCCGCCACATCACGCAATGGCGGCGGGAAAAGGTGGACATCACCGGAGACGATCTTCTGTCCATGGGGCTGTCGCCGGGACCATTGTTCGGTCGCATCATGCGACAGGTCTTGGCCGCCAAGTTGGACGGTGAAGCGCCCAACCGGGAAAGCCAGCGTATGTTGGCCCTGCTGTTGGCCAACCAGTCCGCCGATATGACGGAGAAGAGCGCCGCCGACATTGAGAGACGTTGCGTGGGGGAGCAAACAGAAGCGCGCCGGGCTCTTGGCCGCGCGCGTTGAAGATGACGGCCATGCGCAAAAACGATGCCCATCCCGCCTGTCCTTTATAGAGAAGTGCCATCTGGAGAAACTATCTTCCATAGTGCTTTTTTTCACTTGAATACGACAGTTTTGTGCTATCGAAACTGCGCCGCATTCAGAAAATTGTCTGAATTTTATGTATAATATACTAAATTATAAAAATATTTTTGAAAAACACAAGGTATCTTGAGCGATCACGACAGCATCTGCGGAAAGACTTGCCCATGAAACACGACACGTGTAGGATAACCTCCGCCATACTGATGGTAAAGTGCCGCTAAAGGAGTATAACCAAAGATATGAAACAACTTTGGGCGCCATGGCGCATCGAATATATTTTGGGTCCCAAACCCGATGCCTGTGTCTTCTGTATTCCCGAACATAGGGGAGAGGATGCCGAACGACTCATTCTCTACCGAGGCAGGCATGTTTTCGTGTTGATGAACAAATTTCCTTACAGCAACGGTCATCTCCTGGTGACGCCCTACCGCCATGTGATGGAACTCTCCGCCCTCTCCTCGGAAGAGAGCCGTGAACTCATGGACTTGTTGCAAAAATGTACCGTTATTCTTAAAGATCGTTTCCACTGCCAGGGCATCAATGTGGGATTGAACCTGGGCGAGGCCGCAGGCGCGGGCATCAGAGAGCACATGCACTTCCATCTTGTGCCTCGCTGGAACGGCGATTCCTCCTTCATGGCCGTGCTGGACGAAGTACGTGTGATGCCGGAACATCTTATCTCCACGTATAATGCCCTGAAGCCGTATTTCGATACCTTGGGCGACGTATAAAAAACAACCTTTGAGGAGGACCGCATGCGCTATATCAAGGTTTTATTGCTCGTTCTCGTATTCTTCCTGTGCATGGTATTCTTCTTCCAGAATCAGGAAGTGTTGTCCAAGGAAATGGTGCTTAAACTGCACCTTTTCTTTACACCGCCCATGGCATCCATTCCCTTGCCGCTCTACTTTCTGGTGCTGGCGGCGTTTCTCGTCGGGGCGCTGTTGGCCATTCTCATGCTCGCCTGGGACAAGATGCATCTTTCCGCGCGCCTCATGAAGGCCACATGGCGTGTCCGTGCCCTGGAAAAGGAAGCTGAGCAGCTGAAGAATGCCTTGGAACCTTCCGCCGCGCGCGGGTTCAAGCTTTTTTCCCGTTCGTCCAAGGAAGCCCCATCCGCTGAGAAGACTGCCCCCAAGGCTATGGCCGCAACAACTTCTGCCACGGCGTCTGTGACGAATGTGGAAGATGTTGCAGCTCCTGATCCGGACAAGCATGCGTAATTTTATACGTTTTTGAAAGCGTATTTATACGGCGCGCCTTTGGTGCGCCGTTTTTCATCAATGATTGGTCTCGTGCTGACGCACCTGTTTTCCCAAGCCTGTGGACGCCATGACAGAAAACCGCCCCAAAATCACCCCGATGTTCGAGCAATACCTCCGTATCAAGGAGGAAAATCCCGACGCGCTGCTGTTCTACCGTATGGGAGACTTTTACGAGCTCTTTTTTGACGACGCGGTCACAGCCGCTCGAGAGTTGCAGATAGCCCTCACCAGCCGCAGCCGCGACTCGGAAGATCCTATCCCCATGTGCGGGGTTCCCTGGCATGCTGTGGAAGGCTATATCGCGCAACTGGTGGACAAGGGATTTCGCATCGCTATCTGCGATCAGATAGAAGATCCCAAGACAGCCAAAGGGTTGGTCAAACGAGGTGTCACCCGTATTCTCACCTCGGGCACCGTGGTGGAAGATGCTAACCTTTCGACAAAAAATCACAACTATCTTGGCGCGCTCTATTGGAATGCGGCCAAAGGTCAAGGCGGCTTCGCCTGGGTAGACGTATCTACCGGCGAATGGTCCGGTCTGTTTTCCCGTAAAGCCGCCGAACTGTGGCAGTGGGTGCAGAAACTCGCTCCGCGCGAACTGCTGGTGCCTGACGACACGGCGCCGGCAGATACAAAATATCTGGAAGGCATCCAGGTGGTGCGCGTTTCTTCCCGCAGTCACTTCGATCCCAAACGCAGCGCGGAGCATGTGTTGACCGCTCAGGGAGTGCAGGAACTCGGAGCGCTTGGATTGGCACGCACACCGGAACTGGTGCAGTCCTGCGGCGCATTGCTGGTCTATCTGGAACAGACACAAAAACAGAACCTCAAGCACCTGATGCCCTTCAAGCCCCTGGATCTGGGGCGACACCTGATTATTGACGAGGTGACGGAACGCAATCTCGAAATTTTTGTGCGCCTCAATGGGCGCAAGGGGAAAGGAACGCTGTGGCATATTCTGGATGAAACCATGACCCCCATGGGGGGACGTCTGCTGGAAGAGCATTTGCGTCATCCCTGGCGGGAACTGGGACCCATTATGGAAACGCAGGCTGCCGTGGCATTCCTGCATAGTCGCGATACACTGCGCCAGGCTTTACGCGCCGCCTTGAAAGACGTGTACGACCTGGAGCGGCTTTCCACACGTATCAGCCTGAACCGCGCAACGCCGCGCGATTTCATCGCCCTGCGCCAGAGTTTGTCCGCTCTGCCCCGTGTCCATGCCGTTCTGGATGCCGCCCGGCAAGAGGACGCTGACAACAACACGGCATCTGCTCTGCCCCCGGTGTTCGCCAAGGTATTGCGGACCTGGGATGACATGAAGGACTACAGCGCCCTATTAGAAAGTTCACTGGTGGATTCTCCGCCCAACGTGATCACCGACGGCGGACTGTTCAGGCCCGGTTACAATCAGGAACTGGATGCCCTGTTGGATCTGGTGGAGCACGGGGAACAAAAACTTCAGGCGATGCTGGAAGAAGAACAGGCCGCTACCGGCATTCCCAAACTCAAGCTCGGCAACAATCGTGTCTTCGGCTACTATTTCGAAGTCAGCCGGGCCGGACGGCCGGAGGAAATTCCGGACCATTTCATTCGTCGCCAGACGTTGGCCAACGCGGAACGTTTCACCACTGTACGCCTCAAGGAACTGGAGGAAAAACTCCTGTCGGCTTCGGACAGACGTCAGGCGTTGGAGTACAGACTATTTCAGGAGTTGCGGGAAAAAATCAATCAATCTCGAACACGCATCCTCTATGTGGCCGACTGTATCGCCGCTTTGGACTACTGGCAGGCTCTGGCCGAAGTGGCCCGTCGCTGGAGCTGGTCAGCGCCCACATTCAGCGACGGACAGGAAATGCGTATCCGCGAAGGGCGCCATCCCGTCGTGGAGGCCATGACAGGCAGCGCCAATTTTGTTCCCAACGATCTCCGCCTGGATGCCGACCGGCGACTCTGCCTTATCACCGGGCCGAATATGGCAGGCAAATCCACTATTTTGCGCCAGACAGCCATCATTTGTATTTTGGCGCAAATCGGCTCCTTCGTCCCGGCGCGTGAAGTGCACATGGGATTGGTGGACCGCGTATTTTCTCGCGTGGGGGCCTCGGATAATCTGGCCCAAGGTCAGAGTACCTTTATGGTGGAAATGATGGAAACCGCGCGCATCCTGCGGCAGGTTTCCCGCCGCAGTCTGGTTATCCTGGACGAAATAGGCCGGGGGACCAGCACTTATGATGGTCTGGCACTGGCTTGGGCCGTGGTAGAAGAACTGACCAACCGCGGAAGCCGTTCCATCCGCACGTTATTCGCCACGCACTACCACGAGCTTACGGCGCTGGAGGGTAAAATCGGCGGTCTGTTCACCATGAACATCGCCATTCGCGAATGGGGGGGAGAAATTTTGTTTCTTCACCGTCTGGTACCCGGACCATCGGACCGCAGCTACGGTATCGAAGTGGCGCGTCTCGCGGGCGTGCCCAATCCTGTTGTGCAGCGTGCCCGGGAAATTCTGGCGGAGCTGGAACGTTCGCGTAACGGTGCGCT
>CASQEL010000044.1 GCA_949427775.1 uncultured Desulfovibrionaceae bacterium | reverse complement strand
CTCATTCGGCGCGGGCGTGTGCTCACGCACCCGCCAGAGCATTTACACAATTTCATTGCGAAAATGCTCGAGTCCGCACATGCGAAAACCCCCTGGACGTCCACCTGTCATGGCTTGTCGTCTCAGGGGGTTCGGTTTGGCGGCGGGAATTACCGCATCAACACCTGCTGTCGGGCGCCGGAGCCTTCAACAGCGGCACTCGCGCGGCCTCTCTTCCGGCTGCCCATTACAGGCAGCGGCATAATCCCTTGCGTGGCGGCGACCCGGCTTTGATGCCGCCGCGTTTCAGTTCATAGGCAAGATCATTCAGACGTTCAGGAATCTCCTTGGGGAACTTGTTCCCCAGAGTCTGTTTCATGGTGCGCATATCTGTAATGCCCACACCGTTGTTGGCGATGTTCATGGTCAGGGTTTCTCCGCCCTTGAATGAGCCGTCGGTGACGGCTTTCACCATACGGAATACCACCGTGTCCAGAGCTTTGAGGCGTGAAGTCAGGACATGGCCCGGCATCACTCCATCCTGATCGACATCCAGACCGATGGCGTAGCGACCTTTTTCCCGGGCCGCCTGCAACACGCCCTGTCCTGTGACGCTTTCGCCGCCGGCGACCACATCCGCGCCCTGATTGTACAGCCCCAGGGCGGCCTGGCGGCCCTCTTCAGGCGTGCCCCGCGCACCGGTGAAGATCGCCTCCACGCGTACCTGGGGATCGATCAGGCGCGCCCCCTGCATGAAACCGGTAAGTACGTTGCGCGCTTCCCAGGTGTCCGTCACGCCGACCCAGCCGATGACCCGATCCGGGTTGACGCCGCTGATGCCGGAAGCCGTGGTGAACATGGCGGCGGCCGCGCCTGCCAAAAAGGCGGCCTCGGCCTCGGCAAAGTCGGCGGAGAGCACGTTGGGCGCCTTGACGACGCCGTCGATAGCCCCGAAACGGACTTTGGGGAAGTTCCCGGCATTGTTGCGCAGCAGGGAATGCAGGTGTGACGTCGGCACCAGCACGAGATCGTGATCTCCCCGGGCCGTGCGCAGGAATTCGGCTTCTTCCGTATCCTGATCGGCCACGACGATACGATAGCGGATCCCCAGTTCCCGCCGGGCCCGTTCCAGACCCGCTATCAGGGCGTTCGTGTATCCCTCGTCAGTCAATCCCCGTTCCAGGAACAGGGCCACGTGTACCGATGACGTGTCCGTGTCGGCCGCGGCCCTGCCCATGTCGGGCAGGGCAAACGGCAGAATCGACATGAACCAGAGAATACCGGCAAGCACATTGCGGCGCATGGTCTTTTATCCCCAGAGCACCTGGTTGCTGTCCAGGGGCGAAATCATGCCCTGCGTCACGGGCATGAGGCGGATGCCGTAGGCGTACCGCCCGTTGTGCGTGGCGATGTACGTACCGGCATAGACAAGTCCGCCGTCGTTTTCGGACTTGAGTGTCAGACGCACAATATCGGGATTTGTAGAGAAGTCGTTTTTCTTGTCGGTCTGGCCTATGACCAGTTGGGCCAGAATTTCCTGGGGCTTCAACTCGCCCGGGATCACGCGTATCTGGACGTTCAACGGCTGACCGCAACTCAAAATATCACCTTCCATGCCGGTGACGGTGATTTCCTGGATGGAAACGGTGCTGAAGCGGGCCGAGATGGTTCGTTGCCACGCGGCCAGACTGCGGGCCAGGGCCAGGTTGTCGGAACGGGTTTCCCTGTTGCGACGGGCCGCGGGGCGATAATAGCCCTGAACATAATCGTGCAGCATGCGGTTGGAGCTGTACATGGATGTCAGACTCTGCATGGAGCGTTTCGACGTGGCGATCCAGCGGTGGGGAAGCCCGTCGGGCCCCTGTTCGAAATACAGCGGGATAACGGAATCCTCCAGCAGCGTGTACAGGGATTCGGCATCGGCATAATCGTTCTGATCGTTGTCGGGCAGTTCGGTCTGTACGACCGGGCCGATGGTCCAGCCGTTGGAACGGTTATACCCCTCGCACCACCAGCCGTCGGAGATGCTGAAGTTGATGCCGCCGTTGACCGGCACTTTCTGTCCGCTGGTGCCCGACGCCTCATAGGGGCGGCGGGGCGTGTTGAGCCATACGTCGCAGCCCTGGGCCAGCACGCGGGACACCGCCAGGCTGTAGTCTTCGATAAAGAAGATGCGCCCCAGGAAGCGCGGGTCAAGGCTGTAGCGGATGACGTCCTGGATGAGCTGAAGGCCCGGTTGATCGGCCGGATGGGCCTTGCCCGCATACACCAGAATCACCGGCCGATCCGTCTGATTGAGAATCCGCGCCAGACGATCGGGATCGGCAAAGGGCAGAGCGGCCCGCTTGTAGGGGGCAAAGCGCCGGGCGAAACCGATGATCAGCGCCTGGGGAGAAATGCGGGACAGCAACATTTTGCGCAGATCGGCCTTCAGGCCGAACTTGCGGATAAACTCGGGCACATAGTCGCGCAGAACATCCAGCAACACTTCCTTCTGCTGCATGCGGGCGCCCCAGTATTCGTCGTCGGGGATGGCGGGGATTTTGTCCCACACGGGAGAGTCCGGCGCGGCCTCCATCCAGCCTTCTCCCAAATACTGATCCAGCAACGGTTTCATGCCTATGCCCGCGTAGGAAGGCACATGGACGCCGTTGGTGACGTAACCGATGGGGATTTCCGGAATGGGAACCCCCTTCCACAGCTCGCGCCACATGTGGCGCGACACCACTCCGTGCAACCGGCTGACGCCGTTGGCCCGGCTGGAAAGTTTGAGCGCCAGCACCGTCATTTCAAAATTGTTGGCGCGTTCCGTGCCCTCCATGCGCCCCAGACGGAGGAAGTCCGGCCAGGAAAGGCCCATGGCCTGCGCGTATCCCGTGAAATAGCGTTCCATCATGTCGATGGAGAAGCGCTCGTTACCGGCGTCCACGGGGGTGTGCGTGGTGAAAATAGTGTTGCTGCGCACGCGCTGGATGGCTTCGGCAAAGGACAGATTCTGCTCCGCCATGTAGGCCCGGATACGCTCGATGACCATAAAAGCGGAATGTCCTTCATTCATATGGTAGACGCTGACGGTAATGCCCAGGCGACGCAGCATGCGCACGCCGCCCATCCCCAGCAGAATTTCCTGACGCAGGCGGTAGTCACGGTCCGCTTCATACAGGCGGGCGGTGATTTTCCGATCATCTTCGGTATTCTTGGGCGTGTCGGTATCCATAAGGTACAGAGACACGCGGCCTACGCGCACGCGCCAGATCTGCGCGAACAGAACCCGGCCGGGCAGATCCAGCTCCACGTACAGCGCGTTGCCGTCGGCGTCGAGCACGCGCTCCACGGGAAGCGTGCTGAAGTCGTTTTCCGGGTAGACCGGTACCTGGCGGCCGTCTTTGTCGATTTGTTGACGAAAATATCCGTTTTTATAGAGTAATCCCACAGCCACCAGGGGCAGCCGCATGTCGCTGGCCGATTTCAGATGATCGCCGGAAAGCACGCCCAGGCCGCCGGAGTAGATGGGCAGGGATTCATGCAGTCCGTACTCTGTGGAAAAATATCCCACAGGGCACTCCACCCGCAGGGTGGAATCCACATCCCGCTGCGGCTGGGCCATGTAGGCGTCGAATTCCGCCAGCACCCTGGTGTATAAATTGAGATATTCCTCATTATTGCTCAAGATTTCCAGTCGATCGGGGTCGGCCTCTTCAATAATCCGCACGGGGTTGTGATCGGTTTCTTCCCAGGCCTGGGGGTTGAGCGCCATGAACAGTTCCTTGGCCCCGGGGTGCCAGCTCCACCAGAGGTTGCGGGCCAGTTCGCGCAGCCGTTCCAGCGAAGGAGGCAATTCGGCCACGGCGGTCAATGTGCGCAGGTAGGGGGTGAGCGAAGGCGTGGCCTTGAGCACGCGGCTCAAAGATTCCCGCTTCAGGGATTCTCCGCTGGAGCGCCGCTTCTCGGTGGCATGGAGCGCCATTTGATAGGCGGAAAGGTAGAGCGGGAAAAACGCTTCCCAGGAGCTGTGCATGGTCAGGGCGCGCGCCGTGCGACGACGGGCGTCCAGTTCTTCTTTTCCGCAGCTCACATATTCCAGCAGCAGGTTGCGCAGCGCGACGACGGTTTCTTCGTAGGACGTCTGGCGACGGGCCAGCACCTCGAGACCGTGTTTGTCGAGATGCTGCTCGCGTGCCCAAATGCCGAAACCGGAGAGGTCCGTCGTAATCGTGGGCACGGCGAAAGCGGCGCTTTCATGCGGGGTATACCCCCACGGTTCGTACCAGGACGGGAACACGCCCAAATCGCAGGCGGTCAAGGCATCGTAGTAGGGCATGTTGAGCAACCCGTCCTTGCCGTCCAGCATGGCGGGCACGAACACTACCTGCACGTTGTTGTCGGGGGAGTTGTCGAGTCCGAGGCGACGGCAGTTTTTGATGATCGGGTCGTTGGGCTGATCCCATACCTGGTGGGGGCTGATGAAAGGTCGGCCGCTGTCGGTGACGTTGGGATCGCCGCCTATGGCCGCCGGATTGATGCCTGTGTGCCCTCCCATGACCAGACACAGGGCCAGGACGTAATTGTCGGACTGCTTGAGGGCCTGATTGACTCCGGCCAGCGCGTCCAAAAAGACGTCTATGCCTTTGTTATGAAATTCGTAACGGCCGGAAATGGCGAAGATGCGGGTGTTTTCCGGCAGGGTGCGCCGCCGCAGCAGCGGCGCGACGGCTTCCAGCACGCGCGCGCGCAACGCCGCCGGCGTCTGGCGATCCGTGCTGTAATCGGGGATCACCCGCATATCAAGGCCGTTGGTGGTGATGATGTCAGGCGTGCGTCCCAGAAAGTGCGTGGCTTCGTCGGCTGTGATATTGCTGACCGTGGTAAAACAGTCGGCCTGGCGGGCCGCGACGCTCTCCATGGAACACTTGGCGGTGATGTTGTGGGCGGCGGCTTCGCGCTGGGGACTGATCTGCCCCATCTGCTTGTAAATATCCATGCCCGATCCGGCCAGCGCCCGCCCCAGCATGGTGGCATGGGTCGTAAAGACGGTGCCTATCTGAGGCGCGTGTTTTTTGACGGCCAGCAGGCCCGCGCCGCACATCCATTCATGGAATTGGGCCACGGCCTTGCCGCCCAGGGGATGTACCTGGGTCTGATATACAGCGGCGATGACTTCGCCGCAGGCGTAGCTGAACATGACGGGTTCGATGTAGTCCCATCCGCCGGAGAGAGAATCCACACCGTAAGAATTCCAGATTTCATAAAGCAACTGGTTGGAATTGTAGCGTTTGGCAAAGTCCACAAGAATGACTTTGGGGCGGCCGGGAATATTCCAGCGTCCCAGGCGGCATTTGAGATCCTTGCTGACCAGAACGCGACGGAGCGAATCCCACTGATGCTCGTCCGTTTCTTCAAATTCCGTGTTGTTTTTCAGATCCGGTCCGAGAAGATACAAGTCTTCTCCGAAATGCTCTGCGGCCTGCAACGCCTTGCTGCTGACGACGGAGTAGATCCCGCCGACTTTGTTGCAGACTTCCCAACTGACTTCGAAAAGCGTTACCGGCGAGGTGTCGAATTCCATAAAAAGGCTCCTTGGTAGGATGTTCAGGCGGCGGGGAACAGGAGGCTAAACGATAAATGAAACTCATCATAGCGAAAGGCCCGGAGCGCCGCAAGCGTCGTCCGGGCTTCTGCAAATGAGAGGAAGAAGAAGTTACTTTTGCGCTGCTTCAGCGGCATGTTTTGTTTTTTCAGAGGTTCCTGCACGGGGCGCGGTTTTGTCCGTCGTCTTCACGGCGGCAGGTTTCCTGGTTTTGGCGCCCGATTTGCGCGTGGTTCCGGACGTCGCCGCCCGCTTTTTTTGGGGGGCATCGGTCACGTCGGTCACTGTTTCGGCCGTGCCGGTTTCGGAAACGACCGCGGCGGGCGCGGCGGCCCGCACCCGCAATTCAAAATCCGCCAGCACGTTCATGTACGCGATGTAGGCGTCGTACGGGCTGCCGAAGGGATTGAAATACTTATGCACATCGGCGTCGGCAAACCACTTGGTGCACATATAGTAGAAATGATCGGAAGTTTGCAATCGTGTCCAGCTTTCGCGCAGCTCCGCGTTGTCCGTAGCCGCGACCTGCGTTTCCAGCGCGTACAGGGCATGGATGGCGTCTTTTTGCATGTCATTGCCCAGCCATGCGGTGAGATCCCGTTCCGCGTCGGCCCAGGACATGAATTGGGGCACGTCGATTTTCGCCACGGGCGGGCAGGCGTCCGACACTTCGCCCGGCGTGCGGAAGACAAAATCCGGGTGGGCCAGCACGGCGTCCGGCAAGGCTTCCATAAACTGGAAAATACCTGTATCGGCGCGGTGATGTTCGCCGAACGTTTCATAGTCCATAAATAAATTGATGGTTTCGCCTGCGCCGTTGACAGAGTGACACCAACCGGCGAAGGTGTCCGCCGTCAGCGGCCATTCCGACCACTGTCGATCCTCGAACCGGAAGCTGATATCGTCGGAAAGCCCGTAGTTGCGCAGCAGCAGCTTGAGTTTGAGGCAGTTCGACGGCTGATAGACGAAGTTGGGGCTGCGCCAGCCGAGCACGTGATCCGCGCCTTCCGCCAGAATGGCCGTATACCCCATGTCTTCCACGGTCTTTGCCAGATTGTTGTCGTAGATCAGCTCGGTGTTGCGGAAAACGCGGGGCGTCTGGCCGAACAGCTCCCGAATGCGGGTCGCGTGCTGTTCCACCTGCCGCGCGAATTCGTCCCTGGAATAGAGAAACGCCAGGGAGTGCCCGTAGGTTTCGCCCAAAAATTCCACGCAGCCGGTATCGGCCAGCGCCTTGAAGCTGTCTATGAGCTCGGGAGCATATTGCTCGAATTGATCCAGCGCCGTGCCGGAAATGGAAAAACCAACCTTGAACCGGCGGCCGTGCCGACGGAACAGCTTGAGCAGCAGGTCGTTCATGGGCAGATAACTTGCGCGCGCCACTCTGAGCAGCGTATCGCAATTGAGATCGTCATTTTCATAGAGGGAATTCTGCCCCAGATCGAACACGGTGTAACGCCGGAGTCGATAGGGTTGATGCACCTGAAAGTAAAAGCAGACGGAAGGCATATCAACAACCTCCTGCTGTGCAGACAGCATGGTATATTCTGTTGAGGAGATCAGCGGCGTTTTCCCAGCGGATGGATTTCATTTCCTCGTGACAATTTTTCACCAGTTCTTTCGCCAGGGCGGGATAGCGCAGCACGGCGCAGATTTTGTCGGCCATGTCCCTGGTATCCCAGAAGTCCGCTTTGAGCGCGTGATTGAGCACCTCGGACACCCCCGACTGCTTGGACAGCAGCACAGGCACATCGTAGAGCATGGCCTCCAGCGGCGTGATGCCGAAAGGCTCGGACACGCTGGGCATGACGTACAGATCGCTCAGGGCGAACATGCGGTCCACTTCCGGACCGCGGAGAAAGCCCGCGAAATGGAAACGGTTGCCGATGCGCAGCTTGCCTGCGCGACGGATGATGCGCGGCAGCATGTCTCCGCTGCCCGCCATGTAGAAGCGCACGTTTTTTTCGCGTTCCAGCACCAGGCGCGCGGCCTCGATGAAGTAATCCGGCCCTTTTTGAAAAGTGACGCGTCCGAGAAAAAGCACCCGTTTTTCGTGTCGCAGACGGGGGGGGATGGTGTAGCGATGCTGCACATCGTGGCGTGCCACGGCATTGTGGACGACCTCGATTTTTTCCTCGGGCACGCCGTAGTGCTCCATAATCACATGCTTGGTCAGATGGCTGACGGCAATGACCCTGTCGGCCGCATGCAGACCCATGCGTTCGATGCGGGCCACGTCTTCGTTGACGGACATGCCGCTCCGGTCGTATTCCGTGGCGTGGATGTGCGCCACCAGAGGCTTGCCGGTCAGCATCTTGGCCAGAATGCCCGCCGGATAGGTCATCCAGTCATGGACATGGATGACGTCGAACGTCTCGCGCAGGGCGATGACCGCCGCCATGCGGCTGTAACGGTAGACTTCGGCCATCAGATCCGGCCCGTAGCCGCCTTTCAGCGTATAGGAAATCTCCGTGTCGCGATGATGGCGGGAGACGGCGGTATCGGTGTCCAGACCTGCCAGACGACGCCAGCGCAGACGCTCGGCGTAGGTTTCCGGCGTGTCGTAGGGAAACAGCAGGGTTTCCACGGGATGCACCGTCAGCTTGTCTTCCCAGAGCTCGCGGGTGGCCGTTTCCAGCCTGTCCTCCGTTTCTCTGCTGTATATGGTGCCCGAAGCGGGCACCAGGCGCAGGCGGCCGCCGTCCACGCTTTTACCGTCGGAGGTGCAGGGCAGGACAAAAATGATTTCCGTATTTTTTTGAGCCAGCGCCCGGGTCATGCCATAGCAGGCCGTGCCCAGACCGCCGCTGATATGCGGTGGAAATTCCCACCCAAACATCAGTACGCGCATAAACTTTCTCTCTTTCCCTATATTCCGTATCCGCCGTCCCCGGTCAGTCGCGCCCGGCAGCGCGGCTGTGAGGCGGCGTCTGTACGGTGGACTGCGCCTGCAAGGCACGGTGGCAGTCTCCCGGGGTTTTTTTCCCGTGTGGAACGTCCCCGGACAATATTCCTGTCAGCAACCGAGGTTGGTGATCCTGCATATGCCTGCCGTGTCGTCTCCCTGCCGGGGCGCGCGGAATCGTTCCTGCAACGTGGCTTCCCACGCGGCGTACGCTTTGGGAGCCGTCATCTGCAGCAACCGCAGCAACCGCAGACATTCGGCGACGCTCCATGCCTGGGCGATGCATCCGTCCGGCGTGTGCGGCGGGGAAGCGTCGAAAATCTCGGAAACCGAGCCTACGCCCGCCTCGGTCAGATGATCGGTGAACAGGGGCGTCACTGTTTCCAGCAAGCCTTGCGCCGCGCCCTCCGTGTCCCAGGCGGTGCGCAGCAGCGCTTCCGTGTAATGGCCCAGCAGCCAGGGCCAGACCGTTCCCTGATGATAGGCGGCATCCCGTTGGGCCGGACCGCCTTCATAGGCGGCTTTGTAGCGGGGATCGTCGGGGGAAAGCGTGCGGATGCCGTAAGGCGTGAGCAGATGGTTGCGAACGCACTCCACCACAAACGGCTGATAATCCTCTTCAAGCACGGGATAGGGAAGGGAAACGGCAAAAATCTGATTGGGCCGGATACCGGCGTCCAGTTGTCCATTGTTCCACACGTCGCCCAGATAGCCGCCCCGGCGGTTGATCCAGAACCGTTTGCGGAAATTCACGCGCAGACGGCGCAGGAATTCCGCGTCGCACCAGACGGGATCGTCGAATTTTTCCCCGAGGAACTCCGCGAAGGCCAGCGCGTTGTACCACAGCGCGTTGATTTCCACGGGACAGCCGTGGCGCGGCGTCACCGGCCGACCGTCGACCTGCGCGTCCATCCAGGTCAACTGGGTGCGGGCGTCGCCTGCGTGCAGCAGCCCCTCGTCGTCCATGAAAATACCGTGGTTGACCCCGTCTCTGTAGGCTGTCGTGACGTCCTTGATATGGGGCCAGGCATGCTCGCGTATCCACTCCAAATGATCGGGCAGATGGCGCAGCAGTTTCTGCACCGCCCAGACATACCACAGGGCGGCGTCCACGGAATTGTAGGCATGCGTGTCGCCGGCATTGGCAAAGCAGTTGGGCAGGAGGCCGTTGCGGAAGGTTGCGCCCACAGCTTCCAGAATGCGCACGCCTTTGGTCAGCCGCCCGGCGCAGAAGGTCAGTCCCGGCAGGGCGATGCAGGTGTCCCTGCCCCAGGCGTCGAACCAGTGATACCCCGCAAGAACGACAGGCACGCTCTGGCCGGGCGGCGTGGCCATGAAACGGGACCCCTGGCGCACAAAGTGACCAAGCATGGTGTCGGCCACCCGGCTCAGCGTGCGGCGGCGGCCGGTTTCCTCTTCCCAGAGCGCTTCCAGATCTTCGGTGATTTCTTCCGTGGAGGCGGAAACGAAAACCGGGGAGTCAAGGGGCAGCGCGATGTCGAAGACGCCGGGCAGAAACAGATCTTCCTCATGCGGAAAACCCCGCTCCTCTTCCACCAGATAGTCGATATTGCGGTACCAGTCGGGCGAAGGGAAAAATTCCGCGCGGCCTTTAACCTGCATGAAGAGCGGGGGCAGGGCGTCATACGGTCGGATGGTGAAACCGTCCTTCACCGGGAACGTCCGGACCTGCAGGTCGCCGTTGGCCGAGGTAAGCGCATGGAAGTTGCGATAGGCCAGCAGCGGTTTGATGCGCAATGTGAGCGGTGGCGGCGTGCTCTCGCAGGAAACGGTGTACTTCGTCAGCAGCAGGGTGCGTCCCCGGACCAGGGCGAGCTCGCGGGTCAAG
>CASQEL010000043.1 GCA_949427775.1 uncultured Desulfovibrionaceae bacterium | reverse complement strand
AGTGCGCTGTAGCCTATCGCGGCGGCCGCCTGCTCCCGCAGTCGGCAGAGCATTTCAACCTGAAAATGCTCTCATCCGAGGGAGTCGATAACGCCTCCCGGACATCATGCCGTGGGTGCGATGGACATAGCATAAAACTGTTTGGTTGAACAGTCTATTTGTACATAAATTTTTTCTTTGCGTCGTAAGAGAATTGCGTGTCGGAAAGGACGGCGCAAATCCGCTCCGCGTGTCTCTGTCGGAACGCGGCGGCGGAAACGGGCGGATCGCCGGTCGGAGCTCAGGCGTCGGCGGGCGTGCCGAAGCGCGAGAGTCGTCGGCCGGATTCCTCGTAATGGGCGCGCAGAGCGGTTTCGATGTCGCCGGGCGCCCGCCTCCGAAGCACCTGCAGCAGATGGGCGTGCCGCTGATAGAATTCCATGGGCGTGTAGATAGTCAGCCAGTGGCGGAAAAACAGAATTTTTGAGATGCGGAGGCAGGAACGGCGGGAAATGTCCACCAACAGCGGGTTGTTGATGCGGGAAAAAATGATGCTGTGAAAATCGGTGTCCAGGGGGGCTATTTCCCGCATATTCCGGTTTTCCTCGACGCTTTTGCGCATGCCGGCCACGACCTCTTCCATGCGCCGGAAATCTTCCCGATCGAAATCCCGGCAGCAGGCCGCGGCCGCGGCGCCTTCGAGCACGCCGCCCACAAAATAGCTGTTGCATATTTCCTGCGGCGTCAGAGTCATGATGAATTTGCCCCGTTGCGGACGGTGGATGATCAGTCCTTCCGTCACCAGCATGTGCAACGCTTCGCGGATCGGCGCTCTGCTGATGCCGAGCTGTTCCGCCAACGCTGTTTCGTGCACTCTGTCGCCGGGGGACAGTCGACCTTCCAGCAACATTTGTTTGAGAGTGTCCGCGACCTGCTCGCTGTAGGTGGCGTAATGCGTCATAGGGGCATGCTCCCATGCATCAGTTAGGAAAAATATTCTCTCGCGGCTTGAAACACGTCAGATATCAGGGTACTCCAATGCCGCGGCAGGGGCGCGCGGTTGTAACCGTTTTGCATCTGCGCAAGCGGACGTGACGCGGGGAACGGCAAGGCCGGGGATACTTTTTCGCGCGTTGAGGAACGCCGCTCCCGCCCGAGGGGTGTATAGCGCGTTTTGCGCCGCAAAGCTGTTTCATTGGAGAAAAATGTCGATCCGGCATATGTGCCGCTCCGGACGTTCCGTTTTGCCCGACGCGCCGTCGTCGACCACGTGCGGCGCGTCGGGAGCCTCCGCCCGGAACGTCGGGCGAACCGGGGGCAGCCCTCATTACGCCGGTTGCCCCAAAGTCGCCTTTTTCCGTCCCGCGGCCTTGCATGGCCGATATCGACCTTGTGGTATGTCTGATACAGCTTCACCCGATGTGTGCTTGCGCCCTGCCGGTCGAAAAATTCGGCGTTTCGCGAACGGCGTCGTCAGGAGGGCCGACCCTGGTTCAGGCGTTCCAGCAGCCCCGTCACTGCGGCTTCCGCCGCGGCGCGGCGCACCGCCCCGCGATCGCCGGGCAGGTGCAGGCGGCGGGCCGTCACCGCGCCTTCCACGGCAAAGCCGAACCATACCGTGCCCACGGGTTTTTCCGGCGTGCCCCCGCCGGGTCCGGCGATGCCGGAGACGGCCACGCCCACGGACGCTCCCAGCGCCCGGCAGACTCCGGCGGCCATTTGACGCACGACGGCTTCGCTGACTGCGCCGTGGGTCGCCAGCGAGGCCGGGTCCACGCCGAGCAGGCGGATTTTTACCTCGTCGGCATAGGAAATGACGCCTCCGGCAAACCAGTCCGACGAGCCCGGCACGGCGGTCAGCGCGCCGCCTATCAGGCCGCCGGTGCACGATTCCGCGGTGACGCAGAGCAAGCCGCGTGCGCGCAGACGATCTCCCAACAGCCGGATGCGGCGCCCGAAGGGGAGGGGGAACTGAGACACGGTGATTTTCTCCGTCGTGGCGGCGGCAGGACGGTGTGCCGCCCCGTCGCGCCGAAATAAGGTGCCTAGGCAGCATGCCGTGTGCACGGGGGTTTGTAAAGTGTCGCGTGGCCGTCCGTTTCCGGAAGTTCTTTACAAGGTATGTTTTTTGCAATAATCGCTGCCTATGGATCTGTTCGCGTTTGCCCCGGAAGCCGTTCTGAGCTTCATCCTGACCCTCATGCGGGTCAGCCTCGTGATGTTCCTGATGCCCGTGTTCTCTTCGGAGCGCGTGCCGATCATGGTGAAAGCCGCCGTCACCCTGGTCATCACGTTGGGCGTATGGCCGCATCTCTCGCTGCCGGGCGCCGCGATGCCCTCCCATCCCTTCGAACTGGCGATATTGCTGCTGGGAGAGCTGATCCTGGGGTTGACGCTGGGCATGATCATCAATTTTCTGTTCATGGGCATTCAGGCCGGGGGGGAGCTTCTGGGGTTTCAGATGGGCTTCACCATGATCAACTTCGCTGATCCCCTGACCGGCAACCAGACCGGCGGCGTGGCGTTTTTTTTGTGGATGGTTTCCATCCTGACGTTTCTGTCCCTGGACGGACACCTGTATATGCTCCAGGGCTTCGCCTTGAGCTTCAGACTTATTCCGCCCGGCGGCCTGCTGGTGAGCGAGGTGTTGTTGCGCCAGGTTTTTGACTTGTCGACCCAACTGTTTATTCTTGCGCTGAAAATAGCGGCCCCGGTGATGGTGGCGCTCTTTCTGGTGGAGCTGACGTTGGCTCTCGTCAACCGCACGTCTCCCCAGATTCACATCATGGAAATCGGCTTCCCCGTCAAGATCGGCGTGGGTCTGTGCTTTTTGGGACTGCTGCTGGTGGTTATGGCCGCCCAGATAGAAATGTTCATCACGGGCATGGGCTCCCTGTTCACCAACGTGCTGCGCACGGGCAGTCCGTTGTTCCAGACTCCATAGCACGGCGGATGCCGCAGGAATCACGATATGTTCGGCGGACAGCAAGATCCCAGCAGAACGGAAAAGGCCACCCCAAAGCAGCGCAACAAGCAACGCAAAAAGGGGAATGTTCCCAAATCGCAGGAAGTGAGCAAGACCATGAGCCTGGTCGCCGGACTCATCGGCCTCTTTCTGTGGACAGGCACCATGGCCCACGAACTCATGATCATCTTTCGCCAGTACTTGGCGCACGCGCATGAATTCAAAGTGGACCCGCAATCCATATACGCCCTGGCGCAGGCCCTTTCCTGGCAACTGGCCAAGATTCTGTTGCCGCTGCTTTTTTTCCTGGCCTTTGTGGTAGGGTTGACCATGCGTCTGCAGGTGGGCAAGCTGTGGACCACGGAGATCTTCAAATTTCGCTGGGATCGCTTCAATATCATCAAAGCCCTGAAGCAGATGTTCCTTTCGCCGCAGACCCTGGTGCGGCTGTTGAAGAGCTTGCTGCTGTCCATCGTCGTCGCCGTGATTCCGGGCATCATCCTGTGGCAGGAGTTTGCGAACTTCCTGCCCATGTTCTACGCCACGCCCGAAGGCGTGGCCACATATATGCTGAAGACAGGGTTTCACATGGTGGCCTACACGTTGATGCCCATGCTGGTCATCGCGGCCGCGGATCTGTGGTACACGCGCTTCAGCTATGAAGAAAACATCAAAATGACCAAGCAGGAAGTGAAGGACGAGCGCAAACAGGCTGAAGGCGACCCTGTGGTCAAAGCGCAGCAGCGCAAAAAGATGATGGAGCAGATGGCCAAGCGCATGTTGCAGGACGTGCCCAAGGCCGACGTGGTGATCACCAACCCGACGCACATCGCCGTGGCCCTGATGTACGACGCGCTGAAGGCTCCCGCGCCGGTGGTGCTGGCCAAAGGGGCGGACCATCTGGCGGAGCGCATCAAGGAGGTGGCCCGGGAAAATCGGGTGCCCATCAGGGAAAACGTGCCTTTGGCACGCGCCTTGTATAAAGCCACGGAGGTGGGGGACATGATTCCTCCCGAATTGTATAAAGCTACGGCGTCCATTCTGGCCAGCATTTGGCGGATGAAGGGCAAGATGCCGGGAAGATAGGCGATCGATACTTCTCTCTCCGGGTGGGGGAGGGATGTGCGACGTTTTCACGCACTGCACGAGGTGTCAGGATCATGGCAGGGATTCCCAAACTGGATTATGCGCGTTTCGCCCGGCAGGGCGACATCATGCTCGCTGTGGGCGTGGTGGTCATTCTGTTCGTCATGCTGGTGCCCCTGCCTCCCTTTTTTCTGGATATCATGCTCTGCGTGAGCATCTCCATCGCGTTGCTGGTGCTCGTCACTTCCATGTTCATGTCCTCGCCGCTGGAGTTTTCCATCTTTCCTTCCCTGCTGCTGGTGACCACCCTGCTGCGGCTGGCTCTCAACGTGGCCTCCACCCGACTGATTCTGTTGAACGGCGACGCCGGCATCGAGGCCGCCGGGAACGTCATCAGGGCCTTCGGGGAATTCGTGGTAGGCGGCAGCTACGTGGTGGGCGCCGTCATCTTCATGATTTTGTTCATTCTCAACAAGGTGGTCATCACCGCAGGCACGACGCGCATCGCCGAAGTGGCCGCCCGTTTTACCCTGGACGCCATGCCCGGCAAGCAGATGGCCATCGAGGCCGACCTCAACGCCGGGCTCATCGACGAGGAAGAGGCCACCAACCGACGCCACGCGCTGCGCAAGGAAGCCGATTTCTACGGCGCCATGGACGGCGCGTGCAAGTTCGTCACCGGGGACGTCAACGCGGGCATAATGATCACGATGGTCAACCTGATCGGCGGCATCATCATCGGCGTGGTGCAGAAAGACATGCCCTGGGGCACAGCTCTGACCACCTATTCTCTGCTGACCATCGGCGACGGCCTGGTTTCCACCATTCCGTCCATCATCGTCTCCACGGGCACCGGTCTGCTGGTGTCGCGCGCCGCCTCCGAAGCCAAGATGGGCGAGGAATTTCTGGCCCAGCTCACGTTCAACACCCGCGCGCTGCAGGTGGTTTCCGGGGTGCTGGTGGTTTTCGCCCTGGTGCCGGGGCTGCCCATGATTCCGTTCCTGTTCATGGCCATGGTCATGTTTGTCGCGGCTCGCGCCACGCAAAGGGAAGAGGAGGAAGGCGAAGCCGGTTCGGCGTCTCAGGCCAAGGGCGGCAAGGCCAAAAAAGGCAGCGGCACCGCCGACACTCCCGAAGAGGTGCAGGCGCTGCTGCCTCTGGACGCTTTGGAACTGGAAGTGGGGTATGGGCTTATTCCTTTGGTCGACGAGGAGCAGAACGGCAATCTGTTGTCGCGCATACGCTCCATCCGCCGCCAGTTCGCGCTGGATATGGGCGTGGTCATCCCTTCGTTGCATTTGCGGGATAATCTGCAGCTCAAGCCCGGACAGTACGCTCTGCTGATCAAGGGCAACCAGGTGGCCTCGGCCGAAATTCTGGTGGATCATTTTCTGGCCATGGACCCCGGCAATGTGAGCAATCACATTTCCGGCATAGAAACGCGCGAACCGGCCTTCAACCTTCCGGCGCTGTGGATTCCCGATTCCCAGCGCGAGGAGGCCATGCTGGCCGGGTATACCGTGGTGGACCCGGCCACGGTCATCGCCACCCACCTGACGGAAGTTTTCCGGCGGCACCTGGCGGACTTTCTGGATCGCCAGGCCGTGCAGGCGCTGCTGGACACTCTGGCCAAACATGCGCCCAAAGCTGTGGAGGATCTGGTGCCGGGCATTCTGCCCCTCGGGGTGGTGCAGAAAGTTCTGCAGACGCTGGTGCGCGAAAACGTCACCATTCGCGATATGCTCACCATCGTGGAAACATTGGGCGATTACGGCGGTTCCGTCAAAAATCCCGAGATGCTCTCCGAATACGTGCGCGAAAAGCTTGCCCGCTCCATCGTCAAGCCCTACATGGACAGCAATGGGGTTCTTCCTGTACTTACCCTTGACCAGAACGCGGAAAAAACTGTGCAGGAAAGTGTGCGTCAAACGGACGGAGGGGCGTTTCTGTCTCTCAATCCCGTGGTGGCGCAACGACTTATCCAGAGCGTGAATCAGGCCGTGGACAATGCCGTGGGGACCGACGGACAGCCGGTGATACTGGCTTCTCCCGTGATCCGGCCGCATCTTGCCCAACTGGTTACGCGTTTTCTGCCGTCCGTGCCGGTCATATCTCAGGCGGAAATTCCGCCCGATATTCGTTTGCAGTCTGTGGGCACAGTGGGGATTGAGTAATGCAGGTCAAAACATATACGGGTTCCAGCACGCCGGAAGTGCTGGCGCAAATCAAGGCGGAACTGGGATCGGACGCCGTTATTCTGGGCAGCCGGACCTATCGCAAAAACGGCGTCCGTTGCCATGAAATAACAGTGGGCATCGATCGTCCCGTTCCGTCGGAGCAGCCCGACGCCGTTCCCGCCCCGTCGGGCGCGGAGGCCGTGCGCGCCGCGGCCCGGGCCGTGGTCAACGCCACGAACGCCGCGCGGGCCATGACTTCGGGCGGCGTCTCCATGAACGGCATGAGCGCCTACGCCGCGGACGGCGCTCCCGCGGGCTGGTCGGAATGGCACAGGGAATGGTTGCAGATCAAGGAGCATCTGTTTGCCCTCATGAAACCGTCCATACAGTTGGAACGCCTGACGCCCCGGCAGCGGATTGCTCTGGAATACCTGCAGCGAGAGGGCATTTCGGACGCCGTGTCGGTGGAATTGTACCGCCGGATGCTGGCTACGCCCGGCATGTCGGTGCTGGAATCTCTGAGCGACATGTTGCCCGTGCGTTCCTGGACGGCGGACAAATGGCCCCAACGGCTTCATCTGATGAGCGGTCCCTTCGGCGCGGGCAAAACCACCAGCGCGTTGCGCATGGCCCTGACGTTGCGGCAGCAGGTTCCGGAGATCAATGTGGCGTTCATCAACGCGGATTGCAACAGGGGCAACGGACGACTTATTCTGCGACATTGGGCGGAACTGTCGAATTTTTCCTATTACGAAGCCTCCGACGCCGCGGGCATGGAACGGGCGCTGGCGGCCTGCGCGGAGGCGGATCGCATATTCGTTGATCTGCCGGGACTGACCCGGGACATGTCCCTGGGAGCCTTGCGGGCGCATCTGGGGCTGGCCGACAGGGACGCCGTCACGCATCTGGCGCTTTCGCCGCATCACGACGGCATGCAGATGACGGCGTTTCTGTCCCGGTACCATGTGGAAGGGGAGGGGAGTCTTGTCTGGACAAAGTTGGATGAAGCCGTAAGTTATGGTACGTTGGTCAACGTGGCTGTGGCCTGCAAGTTGCCCGTATCGGCGTTGTCCCACGGTCCCGGACTCAAACAGACGTTGACCCCGGCCAGCGAACCCATGGTCTGGCGGCTGATTTTCAAACGTCAATTGCCCGGCGAGCGCCCCGCGCCCGCGGGTGAAGCGCAGAGCGCGCAGTATTCTGGAGCCTGATCCATGAGCGCCACATTTCCCCTCGTTTTTTCCGTGACTTCCGGCAAGGGCGGCGTCGGCAAAACCAACCTTGCCGTCAACATTGCCGTAAGCCTGGCCCAGGCGGGCAAACGGATTGTGCTGCTTGACGCCGATCTCGGGCTGGCCAATGTCGATGTGCTGTTGGGCCTGACGCCGCAGAAAAACCTGTTCCATCTCTTCCATGAAGGCGCGGAGCTGTGGGACATCCTGTTTCCCACGCCGTACGGCTTTTCCATTCTGCCGGCCTCGTCGGGCATCAGCGATATGGTGAGCCTGAGCACCGGGCAGAAACTGGAACTGCTGGAGGCTGTGGATGTGCTGGAAAACGAGGTTGATTACCTGATTGTGGACACCGGCGCCGGCATCAACGACAATGTGCTGTATTTCAATCTGGCGGCGCAGGAACGGCTGGTGGTGATGACGCCCGAGCCGACGTCCCTGACGGACGCGTACGCGCTGATCAAGGTGCTCAAGCTGGCGCACGGGGTGGAGCATTTCAAGGTGATTGTCAATATGGCCCCCGATGCCAAGGAAGCCAAGCTGATGTTCACCCGCCTGCATCAGGCCTGTGATCATTTTTTGAGCGGGGTTTCTCTGGATTTCGCCGGATATGTTCCCCGCGATCCCCAGGTTCGCAAGGCCGTGGTGCAGCAGATCCCCTTCTGCATTCACGAACCGTCCAGTCCCGCCGCGCAGGCTGTGCGTCAGGCGGCCCAGACCGTGCAGTCCTGGGATGTTCCGGAAAGTCTGGACGGCAACATCAAATTTTTCTGGAAAAAACTGCTCTTCCGGCAGTGAAACCGTCTCCTTCAAGGGAAACCGCATGGCCGAGAGTCGGGATTCCGGCCCCTGGGATGCGCTGGAGGCAGGCTCCACCGCATGGGGCGACTTCAGACCTTCCGAGCAGGAACGTATTGTGCGTCATTACGCGCCCAAGATACGTTTTCTCGCTCTGCGGCTCAAAACCAAACTGCCGCGCAACGTGGAGCTCGGCGAGCTGATCAGCGCGGGCACGCTGGGACTGATGGAGGCGTTGGGAAAGTTTCAACCGCAGTTGGGCATTCGCTTTGAAACCTATGCGGAAAACCGTATCCGCGGAGCCATGCTGGACGAGCTTCGCCGCCTGGACTGGTTTCCGCGCGCTCTGCGCCAGAGGGTGCGACAGTTGGACGAGGCCATGCGCCGGGTGGAGCATGAAAAGGGGCGTCAGGCGACGGAGGAAGAGTTGCAGACATTGACCGGCCTGGACGCCAAAGAGGTGCGCCAGGGGCTGGAAGCGTTGCAAAGCCAACTCTGGTTGTCGTTGGACGCCATTCAGGATTCCTTGTCCAACGAAGATGGACAGAGCAGCGTGGGAGAACCCTATCAAAGCACCGCGCGGCAGGAGATGGTGGAACGGGTCGCGCCGTTGATCGACACGTTGACACCTCGCGAAAAGCTGGTATTGTCACTCTATTACACGGATGAGTTGAACATGCGTGAAACCGCCGAAGTGATGGGGATTACAGAAGGGCGGGTATCTCAATTGCATTCGCAGGCGCTGGCTCGTCTGCGGCGCGCCTTTTTGGCGCAATATGGAGATGTGGACGTGCAATGACGCCCCTGCAATGCAGGAGGTGTCGGCTTCCGAAGCTCCGGAAGCGGCGCGCGGGGTGTTCAACATTTATTATGATGTTTCAAATCCTGCATGGGGAGCGCGCGCTTTCCGTGACAGGGCAAGGAGTGGGAGATGGGTTACGATCCCAACATGCGTGTTCTCGTGGTGGACGATTTTTCCACCATGCGTCGTATTGTCAGAAACATCCTGCGGCAACTTGAATTCGACAACATCGTGGAAGCCGACGACGGCGCCACGGCGTGGGAAATACTCAATCGGGAAAAGATCGATTTTATCGTTTCCGACTGGAATATGCCGCAGATGACAGGCATAGATCTGTTGCGCAAGGTCCGGGCCAGCGAAGAATTCTGCAATATTCCCTTTTTGATGGTCACTGCGGAAGCGCAGCAGGAAAATATCATTGAAGCCGTGCAGGCCAAGGTTTCCAATTATATCGTCAAACCGTTCACCGCGGAGACGATGAAACAGAAAATTGATAAAATTTTTGGATAATACGGACGCGCTCCGGACGCTTTTCGCAAAAAAAGCGTTTGGCTTCCGTATTGTGCGTCATTGGGACGCGGCGGCATGGGCGGTCAGCAGAGGCTGGTGCCGGTGCCGCTTTTCAGATATTTCGGATGCGCCGGAACCTGCCGTGAATCTCGGATACAGGTCGCCGGCGGCGTGAGTGTTTTCCGTCCAGCGGGATAGGGAGACGGGATTCTGTGCAAAAGGATTCCGGACTCCTCGGCAGATCCGGAGGAAGATTTTTTGAGCATCAGCAGCGGCACAAAAGCGCAGCCGGATGTCGGCACGCTCAACGTCGAAGTCGTATCCAAGTCGGACACCAAGGTCGCGCTGGATATTGACGATGCACCGTTTCTTTTGGATGAGGAGGAGACTCCCCCGATGGCGCCCGATAAACTGCCGGTTGAAGTTTCGGGAAAGAATGACGCTGCCGCTGCGGCGGCTGCGCGCAAAAAAAAGCGGCTGCAGATGCTCGGCGGGGGACTGGTTGTGCTGATCCTCACCTGCGTTGCTCTGTGGTGGTTTATGTTTCGGACGCCTCCGCCGGTGACGACAGTGGAACCTGAGGTCATTGTCGTGCCGACGCCTCCCGCCGCGACGCCGCCGCAGGACTACCCTATTGATTTTGCTCCCTTCTGGGTGGAGTTGCCCGACGGCAAGGGTGGAGTAGTCTTTCTGGTGTGCAAGTTCACGGCGCTCAGCAAAACCGCCGCCCTGGCGCAGGAAGCGCGTAACAAGATTTTGGTGCTCCGCGACGCCGTGTATTTTTATTTGAAAAACAAACCGTATCAATTTTTGCTGGACCCGGCCAACGCGGCCACCATCAAAGCGGATC
>CASQEL010000042.1 GCA_949427775.1 uncultured Desulfovibrionaceae bacterium | reverse complement strand
TATGGGAGAAGATAAGGTCTATTTATCGACTTTTCAAGTATGATGGATCACTAGGGTCAGCCCTCACTACTCCGCCTGCCGCAACGCCGTCTTTTCCCGTCCCGAGGCGTTGCAGGACCGGCATGGACCTTGCGGCAGGTTCACTACGGCTTCGGCCAATGCCTGCCTTGCGCCTTACAGGCCGAAAAAATCCGACTTTTCACGGACGCCGTTTTACTGAAGGCCGGCCCCAGGGTCGATAAAAAAGTATACCTTCAGCAGCCTGCAACGCGGATCCGAACACCCTTCAAAGCGTTCCCCTGTCAGTGGAACGAATCCTGCATTCTACCTTCGTGAGGGAGTCCCTCACAAGGAGAAAGCGTCATGAAACTGACTGGCATCCGCTGTTATCTGCACTTCCTGGCCGCCATCGTTCTGGTGGCGGGCATGGCTCTGCCCGCGCAGGCCGTGCGCATCAAAGATATCGCCACCTTTTCCGGCGTGCGCGACAACCAGCTTATCGGATACGGTTTGGTGGTGGGTCTGTCGGGCACCGGCGACAAAAACAAGGTCGCCTTCACCACCAGTTCCATCAGCAACATGATGGACCGCATGGGGGTAGCCGTGGACCCCAGCAAACTGAAAGTCAAAAACGTGGCTTCCGTCATGGTGACGGCGCGCATGCCCGTGTCCGCCAAGCCGGGCACGCGCCTGGACGTCACCGTGTCCTCGGTAGGCGACGCCACCAGCCTGCTGGGCGGCGTGCTGCTGCAAACCACCCTCAAGGGCATCGACGGCAAGACCTACAGTCTGGCCCAGGGGTCCGTGACCCTCGGCGGGTACACCGCCGACGGCGTGGCCGCCCGTACACAGAAAAACATCACCACTGTGGGCATCATTCCCGGCGGCGGCATTGTGGAACGGAGCATTCCCTTTCAGTTCAACGATCAGGACAGCCTGACCCTGAATCTGCGTTCGGCGGATTTTTCCACGGCGCAGCAGATGGCCGAACGTCTCAATTCCGCAATGGGCGGACCTTTCGCCAGGGCCGTTGACGCCTCCTCCGTCAGTCTGGCCGTGCCGCCTCACTACAAGAATAATCTGGTGCCGCTCATGGCCTCGGTGGAAAATCTGGAAATCTCTCCGGACGCTCCCGCCAAGGTGGTTGTCGACGAAAAAACGGGCACCGTGGTGCTGGGGCGCGACGTGCGCATTTCCCGCGCCGCCGTGGCCCACGGCAATCTCCAGATCACCGTGCAGGAATCGGAGCTGGTGTCGCAACCGGGGCCGTTCTCGCAGGGGCAGACAGTGGTGACGCCCCAGACCGATCTCAATACCAGGGAAGAAAACCGCCGCCTGATGATGGTGGAAGGCGCCACGTTGCAGGAACTGGTGGACGGGCTCAACGCCATCGGCGCCACGCCGCGCGATCTCATTTCCATACTGCGCACGCTCCAGGCGTCGGGCGCGCTGCACGCGGCACTGGAGGTAATATAGCATGACGACCGCTCCCCTTGATCCCCGCATGGCGCAGATGCAGCGTTCCGCTCAGGATACGCAGGACAGCGCGCGGCGCATCGACACGCTCAAAAAGAATCTGACCCCTCCCAAGGACAAGGAAAAGAAGCTTCGGGAGGCCTGCCAGGGGTTTGAATCCATTTTCATTCAGAAGATGTGGGAGCAGATGCGAGCCGCCGTCCCCAAGTCCGGTCTTTTGAAAGGCAGGGAAGAACAGTTCTGGCAGGGCATGTTCGATCAGGAACTGTCCAAGAAGATGTCTTCGGCGGGCGGCATCGGTCTGGCCGACATGATGTACGATCAGCTCTCGCGCAATCTGCTTTCCGCCACACGCACCACGGCCTCCGGTCTGGCCCGGAAGGACGACGGCTTCGCGGTTTCCCCCGCCCCGCTGCTGCCCCGGGCGTCTTCCGGAGGCGTGCAGGCCACGGCGGACGCCCGGAGCGCCAATATGGCGCAGACCACAGCGACAGCGCAGAATATTTATTCGGGAGAAGCCGTCCAGCCCGAAGCCGACGGCGTCGCCGAACAGCATCCGAGCGGAAATCCCGTCGGCGGCCCGGCAACGACGGCCTCCGGCAACACGCCGCCGCCCGCCGGTCTCCAGCCCGCCGGGCAGCCCGATGCGGCGGAACAGACGCCGCCGTCCACGTCGCCCATTGTCGAGCAATTCCTGGCGGAACTCCGCGCCAGACAGGGCGTCGCCCCGCAGGCCTCGCCGTCGCAACCCCTTGCGGCGGGACAGCCCGCCGTCATGCCCGGCGCGCCGCAGGGCATGCCCACGCCCGTCGCTTCCGCACAAAACGCCATGCAGACGGCGGATTCCCGCCTGCCCGCGGGCGGCGTCATGCCGCCCATGCCCGCCATGCAGCGCCGGCCCCGCGTGGAACGCCATCAAGGCCCTTCCTCCGGCCCACAGCCGACCGCCGCCGTTCCGACAGCGCCGGGAAGCGCAGCCGCTTCCATTGCGGGCACGCCTTTCGCCCCGCGCGCCGCCGCGACGCCCGCCGTAACGACCCCTTCCGCGACAGGTCCGTCGCCGTCTCCGGCCGTCGCGCAGGCTCCGATCCCTCAGGGACAGCCCGCGCAGACCGCCCCGGAAAGCGTCGCAACGCCCCCGACGCCCCAGATCGTGCACAACACGTTCACTACCAACGTGCCGCCCACGCGGGGCGCGCGACGCAGACCGCCGCGCGTGCCCAGAGGACAGGCGTTGAACCGCATGCCGACGCAACCCGCCGCGCCGCAGCAGATGCCCCCGGCGCAACAGGCGCAGCAAAGTCAACCGCCGCAGACCACCGCGGCGCGGCAGCCCGCGGCCGCAACTCCCGCGACCACACAAACGGCTTCCGCCACACCGGGCGGCAGCGTTCCCCAGGGGTAGTCACGACGACGGCATGATTATTGCTTGGTTTTCGGAAAACGGCAGCTTCTGCCCGCTCGGCAGAGAGATGACGGATGTCCCGAAATCAGCGTATGACGCTGGTTTCTTTTGATAAGGAGAAGCCCATGTACCAGAGAATACACGACAACCTCCACCGCCAACATCAGGCCCTGATGCTTTTGCGGGATCTGCTGCAGGAAGAATACGCCCTGCTTATCAAGCATGACACCCAGGCCATAGTGGCGCTGGAGTTTTCCATCCATGAGCTGGTACGTCAATTGGCACGGGAAAAAATGGACATCATTTCCCTGCTGGACGGGGGCAGGCTCCTGCACTACGCGGATCTGCTGCCGCGGGAAGACGGGGACGCCCTCCGTTCCCTGTATTGCGGCATTGATGCGCTGGAGCAAATCAGTTCCCGCCATGCTTCGCGCAATGCCGAGCTTTCTCTGGCTTTGCTGGATCAGAGCCAGCGCACGCTGCAGGAACTCAATGAGCAGATTGTGCCGCACTCAACGTTGACATACGGCCGCCGCGGCTCCATGGACAATATCCGTCCGCAGGCGTCCATCATTTCGGGGAGGCTGTAATGGCTATCAGTCCTTTGTTCAATATCGGCACTTCCGCGCTCAATGCGACTTCGGCGTGCATATCCACCACCGGCAACAATATCGCCAACGTCGATACCGAAGGGTACAACCGCCAGTACGTGCGGCTGGAAGACGCATACAGCCTGGACAAGCGCCCCGGCGCCCAGGGCCAGGGCGTCAACGCGACGGAAATCATGCGTCGCTTCAACAAATTTTTGGAAAAGGCCTATCTGGGAAAATCTTCCGTAGCTTCCCGCTGGGATCAGCAGTCGACGCTCATGAGCACGGTGCAGAGCCTGTTCAACGAATCCAACCGCACCGGCGTCAGCTCGATGATGAGCACGTTTTTCAACGCCTGGCAGGATCTGGCGGCGCGTCCCTCCGACTCGGCCACCCGGCAAAGCCTGCTTTCCAACGCCGACAATCTGTCCCAACTGATCAACTCCACGTCTGAAAGGCTCAAGAAGTATCAGAGCCAGATGGACGAGTCCATCAGGGATCAGGTGAACAAGGCCAACGATCTCATCAAGTCCATCGCCGACCTGAACAAGCAGATCGACGCCCACAGCGTGCCCGGCGTCAGCAATCCCAACATGCTGCTCGACAAGCGCGATCTGCTGGTGCGGCAGTTGTCCGAAATCGTGGACGTCAATGTCAACGACCGGGGCGCGGGCGACTACACGGTCAGCACCGCCAACGGCTACCCGCTGGTCAACGGTTCGGAAACCTACTCGCTGGAAGTTCAGGGTCCCCAGGTCGAAGCCCTCCGCAGACCGGAATCCACCTACAAGGGCAACCTCGTCTATGAAGGCACGGACTCCCACGAATACACGGTGGAAGTCATCCGGGGAGGCAACGCTCCCGCCGATGCGCCGCAAATCCGCGTTTCCCTGGACGGCGGCAAGACCTGGCTCATGGACGAAAACGGGGATGAAGCCCGGTACACTCTCACGGATTTCGACAGCGACGGCAAGACGGACCCCATCAGGGTGGGAAACCTCACGCTCTCTTTCGACGACGTGAACGATTTTTATGCGGGCGACACCTTCACCGTCGTGCCCAAAAGCGGCCTGTACTGGGTGGAGCCCACACGCGGCCCGGTCAACATCACGCCCCAGGTCGGCTTCAACGGCATGGACAACACCAACCGCCTGACCGGCGGCAAGCTGGCCGCGCTGTATAACGTGCGCGACGACAACTGCGGCCGGTATCTGGACGAACTGGACGCGCTGTCCCGGTCGCTGATCTGGGAAACCAACCGCCTGCACAGCCAGGGCGCGGGACTGGAAAAGCTCAGCTACGCCCAGGGAACCTACAGCGTCTACAAAAACGCCACGAACATTCCCCTGAGCATGGCCCAGAGCGGCCTGACCTTCGGCAGCAAGCTGACGTCCGGCAACATCATGTTCAACATCTACGATGCGGCGACCGGCGACTATATCAGCAGCGGACCGCTGGATTTCACGGGCCTGGGGAATCCCCCCAGCGCCTCCGGCAACTTCGACCCCGCCGCGCACAGTCTGGAAGATGTGGTCAAGGCCATCAACAATACGTATGGCGCGGGAACGCCCGCGCAGCTGACGGCCAGCATTCAGGACGGCAAACTGCTCATCGAAAGCGACGTCAGCGTCAACTTCGCCCTGGGCGCGGACACCACGGGTCTGATGGCCGGGTTGGGCATCAACACCTTCTTCACGGGCAACGGCGCGGACGACATCGCCGTGCGCGACGAGCTGCATACCAACCTGAACCTCGTCAACGCCGGAGCCGTCAACGGCGCGCATGAAGCCAACCCCGGCGACATGAGCACGGCCGAAAGCATCGCCGCGCTGGCCAACAAGGCGGTTTCCATCTCCACAGGCTGGAAGGTCAGCACCGGCCAGACGCTCAGCGAATACTTCAACGCCACAGTGAGCACCGTGGGCGCGGACACACGTACGGCCCAAACCAACGCCGAATACAACATCGCCCTGGCCACGGATCTCGACAATCAAGTGGCCTCCCTGGGCGGCGTCAACATCGACGAGGAAATGTCCAATCTGATCAAGTTCCAGCATTCCTACACGGCGGCGGCGAAACTCATCACCACGGCCGACGAAATGCTGCAAACGCTGCTGGGTCTCAAGCAGTAGCCATAAGGGAAGAGGGGAAACATCATGGCCATGCGCGTCACACAGCGGACCATGTATAGCGGGTTCGTCAGAAATATGCAGTACACCCTGGCCCAATACATGGAATCCAACATCCAGGGGGCCAGCCAGAAAAGGGTCAACCGTCCTTCCGACGATCCGGCGGGCACGGCCCTGATTCTCAATACCCGGCAGGACATCGCCAATACCAAGCAGTACCAGAAGAACGTGGATACGGCCACGGGGTGGCTCAGTCTGGCCGACCAGACCCTGTTGAACGTCAGCACCACGCTCACCAAACTCAAGGGATTGGCCGAAGAGGCCGCCACAGGCACCATGACCGCCGAAAACCGGAAGCAGGTCTGCTTCGAAATACGCCAGCTCTTCGGCACCCTGCTGAATCTGGCCAATACGGAATTTGAAGGCAACAGCATTTTCGCCGGGCACAAAATCAACCAGAACGCCTATGAGGAAGCCCTGGCCGTCACCTGCCAGGACACCGGGGTCACGGGCTCTTTCAACGTCACGGGCAAGGCCGCAAACAGCATCGTGGTGCAGATCGTTCCCGGCGCGGGCCAGGCGGCCGGCGATACGGTCAACGTCCAACCGGGAACGCCGCCGACCGTCGACGGCGACTTGAACTACCGCTGGTCCGACGACGGCGGAACGACCTGGAATACAGGAACCATTACCAATGGCGCCGAAGCGAAAATCAGCATGAACGGCGTGGAAGTCTCCCTGGCGGAAGGCGCCTATACCGCCGCCGACGAGGACCAGGACGTCAAATCCACCGGCAACGGCACCACGTTCTATGTCCGCCCCACAGCCGTCTATCAGGGCGACGACGGCGACATGCCTCCCGAAACGGATATTTTCGGCGGCCCCGCGGGCATGACGGCCACCACGTCGGGAACGTTCAACAGAAACGTGCAGGTCCGGGTGGATAAAGGCGCGAACCTGGCTAATCCCGGAGAAACGCTGGAGTATTCCTACAGCACGGACAACGGCTCCACCTGGATCAAGGCTTCGGCGAAGCCCGATCCCGCCACGGGAAGCGTTCGTCTGCTGGTGCCCGGCGGCTACATGGATCTGGAGACAACCGCCCCGGATACCAACGTCGCCGCGGGCACGCAGATGATCATCCACCCCAAGCGGGCCAACCTTGACTATGAAATCATGGAAGGTTCCTATCTCTCCGTCAACAATGTCGGCAAGGACATCTTCGGCGGCATGTATGAAGGGAAGGCGGTCTACGGCGGCGACGACCGCAACATGTTCGAAGTGGTGGGCAAGCTCATCGGCTACTGCGAAACCAACAACCAGCAGGGCATCCAGGAATGCCTGGACGCGCTGACCACGGCCCAGCAAAACATAGAAACCCAGAACGCCCGCATCGGCGGTCTGGAAAATCGTCTCTCCCTGGCCAAGGATTTTCTGAGCTTCCAGAAGATAGATCAGGAGGATCGGCTGAGCTACACCGAGGACATCGATCTTACGGAACTGCTGAACAATCTGGCGCGGCAGGAGATGGCCTACAATACGGTGCTCAAGTCGTCTTCCATGATCATGCAGCTCAACCTGACCAAGTTTATTTAGCACGAACCGTGGGTCGTCATGTTAATACTGACACGCCGCCCGGGTGAGAGCCTGTATGTGGGCGAAGACATACGCATTACCGTGCTCAGTCTGCAGGGCAAACAGGTCAAGATCGGCCTGGAGGTTCCCAACGACATGACTGTGTACCGTGAGGAAGTCTACAAGCGCGTGATGGAGGAAAACCGTCTCGCCATGGAAACCAGTAACGAAGACCTGTTTGTGGCGGCTGCGTTATGGCACGAAAGCAAGAGATAGAAATCGACACCCGCCTCGGCAGACGCCGTATTGATACGGACAAGGTGATCCACTTCCCGCGCGGGTTGGCAGGTTTTGAAGGCACGCACCAGTTTACGTTGCTGCAAATCCGCCCGGAAGCGCCGATGCTGATTCTGCAGAGCCTGGACGATCCCTCCCTGGGACTGCTGGTGGCGGACCCCTACAGCTTTTTGAGCGACTATAAAATATGGGTGGGAGATGCGGAACAGAAGTTGCTGCGTCTCAAGAGCGTGGAGCAGGTCGCCGTGCTGGTGACGGTCACCATTCCGCAGGGAAAACCGGCGGACGCGGTGCTCAACCTGACCGGCCCCATCCTCGTCAACCATGAGGCCAAACTTGGTCTTCAGGTGCCGCAGGCCAACAACCGGATGCCCGCGCAGGTCAAACTCCACGGGCCGCGTCCGGAAACGTCGCGGCACGACGCGACGCCGCCGCAAGACCCCGTAGAGCCTTCGCCGGTCGGCGGGACCGCCGGATCGCCTCCGCGGAGAGCGGACGGAAAGAGAACTCAGGACTGAAATCGAAAAGGCCGCCCCGAAAGGCGGCCTTTTCACGGCATATCCGCCGTGCCGAAAGAGCTCCGCTACACGCGGAACAAGCCGCTTTCTTCACGCAACAGACCGGCGGCGACCTTGCGGCTGTCCACACGGTACGTGCCGTCAGCCACTTGTCGCTTCAATGCGTCCACCTTTTCCCGGCGCACATCCGGCGAACTTTGGGCGGTGCGGTGAGCCTCCGTCATCAACAGGGCATCCAGCGAAACGCTGATGGTATCGCCGCTCTCCGCGCTTTCCTGTCCGCGCTGCGACCGGTCGCCATGATCCGGACGGATTTCCATGCGCTCGGCCTGCTTCCGGTATACGCTCACGGACGACGACTGACCGGGATTAAATGTAATAGCCATAATCTCCCCTCCCAGGGGGCGCGCTGACGCGCTGCCCGCAAAAACTCCACGCCCTTCGGGAATTCCTTTTCCCGCCCGACGCGAACGCCCCGCATATTTGCCGGAAATCCTCCGGCCCTCTCGGGGTGTGAACGGCTGCTCCCTCAGCCGCCGGGACAATTCGGAGCCGAACCTCCGAGCTTCCCGCAGGCCAATTTCCATAACGGAACGTACGTTCTTTTCAGGCCTGCGCGAAGGCTTTTCAAACGCCTCCCTCGGCGTCGACGCAACGTCACATTACCGAGGCTGTCATAAAAATTATGCAAATAACGTACCTTGCAAAGCCATATCAGACTCTGCGGTTCAGCACGCCTTCCGCCGCTTCACGTCCTTCGTACCTCTCCGCCTCCGGAGAGGAAAAAAAGCGCACGACGGCAGAGTTTTTGCCGACATTCCGGGTCGTGTCCATACCGGCGGCGTCATTGACCGCTACCGTGGCGACGCTGAGCAGATCGCGGGCCACCCGCTCGACCGCGGCCCGACGCTTCACCTCGGGATCAAGGCGAAACTCCTCGCCGCAACGGGTCGGTTTGCGGGATTGCGCGCCCTTGCGCGCGGCCAGCAGTTGCTGCTCAAACGGAAGCAGCATGCCGTGCAGATGTACTGTCATGCTACTCATACCTCAGGCACCTCACTCAATCTTTTCGGATGAGGAGCCAGAGTCTTTAGAGGGGAACGCCGAAATTTGCAATGTCCCCGGGTAATCGCATGAAGCGCATAACTCTTTGAAACAACGAAAGAATCTTTAACGGCCGACATATGCATTGCCAATATTTTCATTACATTATCCTCGTTCATGCGATTGCCCCGGCAATGTCCCGGACGCGCGTTGACCATAGTCCGGCGCAGCGGTAGGATTTGCACATGCGACAAGAACAGACGTCTCCGCGCCGCCTGCTTCTGGCGGTATGCGTGGCGCAATTTTTTCTGCCCTTCATGCTGGCGGGGGTCAACGCCGTGTTGCCTCCCATAGGCGCCGACCTGGACGCCAGCGCGCGCGAGCTGGGCCTGGTCGGCACGCTTTACGCTTTGGGACTGGCGGTCTTCCAACTGGCGGCGGGGCGGATGGGCGACGTCTGGGGCCGCCGGCGGATTTTTCTCTGGGGCATGGGCATTTTCACCGTCATGGGGGCCGTGCTGGGATTCGTCACCGACATCGGGCTGATGATCGGGCTGCGTTTCATCCACGGCGCCGGAGCCGCCATGTTCAACGCCAGCGGACTGGCGCTGCTGGCGGCCGCCGCGCCTCCCGGCATGCGCGGCCGGTATCTTGGCCTCAGCGGAGCCGCCGTATACGCGGGCATCGCCTGCGGGCCGCCTGTGGCCGGATTTCTGGCGGGCACTCTGGGGTGGCGCTGGCTGTTCTGGGGCAACGCGCCGGCCTGCCTGACGGCCTGGGCGCTGATGGCCTTCACCGTGCGCGCCGAATGGCGGGAAAGCAAGGGCGAACCGTTCGACTGGGGCGGCTGTCTGGTCTACGGCATTGCCATGACCGCCCTGACGCTGGGCGGCACATCGTTGCGGGACAGCAATCTCATCGGCGGCCTGCTGCTGGGAACGGGACTCGCCGCCATGATCGGCTATGTGCTGCTGGAACTGCGCACCAGGTATCCTCTGCTGAACGTCCGTCTGCTGGTGAGCAACAGACTGTTCGGATTATCCTCGCTGGCGGCGTTCATCAACTACACCTCCTTTTTCGGCATGCTGTTCTTTTTCAGCATCTATCTGCAGGTGGTGCGCGGCCTGAGCGTGGAAACGACCGGGCTGATCCTGTCGCTGGGCACGGCCGTCCAGGCCGCGACCACCCCCTGGGCCGGACGCATGGCCGACAGGCACGGAGCGGAACGGATCAGCGCCGTCGGCATCGGCCTGTGCGGCGCGGCCCTGGTGGCGGCCGCTTTTCTCGGGCGCGACACGCCCCTGTGGCACCTGATGGCGACGCAGATCATTTTGGGGCTGGGGGTCAGCCTGTTCGCCATTCCCAATACCAACGTCATTCTCGGCAGCGTGGAAAACCGCTATCTGGGGCAGGCTTCCGGCCTGGTAGGCGCGGTACGCACAGGCGGCGGGCTCGTGAACGGGATCATCATCACCATGACCCTGGGCATCTTCCTGGGCCACGAGCCGGTGACCACCGCCACCATTGAGCCCTTTCTGGAAAGCATGCATACGGATCTGACGCTGTTCGGCATCCTCAATCTGCTGGCCATCGGCTGCGCGCTTGGCAGGCTCAGGGGCAACCCTCACTAGTACACAAAAACATCTAAAGTTTCTGTGTACTAGCCGCCATGCGAGAGCATG
>CASQEL010000041.1 GCA_949427775.1 uncultured Desulfovibrionaceae bacterium | reverse complement strand
GGGGTTTGGGGGCGAGCAGCCCCCAAGAGCGCATTTCAACCTGAAAATGCTCTGGTAATCCGCGCCTCTGTCTGTCGGGCGTATTTTCAGTGAAGAATCCGGAATACGCCGGAATATGGAGTATCTACTTTTGGACGCGCCCGTAGGTGTCTTCCAGACGGACGATATCGTCCTCGCCCAGATACACGCCGGATTGTATTTCCACGATTTCCAGCGGAATTTTGCCGGGATTTTCCAGGCGGTGCACAGTCCCCAGGGGAATGTAGGTGGATTGATCTTCGTGCAGCAGCATGACCTTTTCGCCCACAGTCACGCGGGCCGTGCCCCGCACCACGACCCAGTGCTCGGCGCGATGGTGGTGCAGTTGCAGCGAGAGCACCTGCCCCGTTCCCACGATAATCCGCTTGACCTGAAAGCGTTCGCCTTGGGCCAGCACTTCGTAGGAGCCCCAGGGACGCAACACGCGGGTATGGTTTTCCGCTTCCGGGCGTTTTTGCGCCTTGAGCGACTGGAGCAGCAGTTTGACGTCCTGCGCCCGGCGTTTGTCGGCCACCAGCACGGCGTCGGCCGTTTCCACGACAGCCAGACCGTCCACGCCCAGAGCCGCCACCAAACGGTGGCTGCCGTGGAGGTAGCAGTTCCGCGCGTCCTGCACCATGACGTCTCCGGTGCAGGCGTTGCCTTCTGCGTCGTGCGGCACGCTGTCGTAGAGCGCATTCCAGGAACCGAGATCGTTCCACTCCGCCTCCAGCGGCACCACACAGGCCTGTCCGGTGTGCTCCATGACAGCATAGTCTATGGAGTCGGACGGGCAGGCCGCAAAGGCTTCGGCATCGACACGCAGAAAATCGCGATCCGCCGCGCGCTTTGTCCAGGCTTTCCGGCAAGCCTCGGCGATGTCGGGGGCGTAAGTGTCCAGTTCGCGCAGATAGACTGAAGCGCGGAAGAGGAACATACCGCTGTTCCAGTAGCAGTCTCCCTGCTCCAGCATGCGGCGGGCCTGCTCCATCTCCGGTTTTTCCACGAATGCGGCTACCGTATAACCGCCGGGCACGGCGGCCCCCCGGCGGATGTAGCCGAAGCCGGTTTCGGGACGCGTCGGCGGCACGCCGAACGTGACCAAGCGTCCCTGTTCCGCGCAACGCGCGGCCTCGGCCACGGCGGCCACAAATGTTTCCTGGGGGCTGATGGCGTGATCCGAGGGCAGCACCAGCAGCAACGGGTCCGCCGCCTCGCCGTGCAGATCCAGGGCCGCCAGAGCCGCCAGGGCAATGGCCGGCGCGGTGTTGCGGGGCACGGGCTCCAGGAGGATATGGGCCTGAACGCCGCGCAGCTGCAGAGCGGAGGCAGCCATAAAACGGTGTGATTCGTTGCAGACCACCAGCGGCGCGCCCGTATCAGGCAATTTCAGGGCGCGTTGCAGGGTGTCCCCGAACAACGTGCGTCCGCCCAGGTCCATGAATTGTTTGGGGTATCCTGTACGTGACAGCGGCCACAGACGGGTGCCCGAACCGCCGCTGAGAATAACCGGGAGCAGCATCATGATTCCTCCTGCGCCACGGCGGACCGCGCCTGTTCGCGCCGCCGCACCAGCATGTAGACGATAAGCGCCCCCAGCATCTTGCTGGCGGTCATGGTGAGCATGGACCAGGGGGTGGCCAGACCGATAAAGGTCAGGAAAACCAGGCTGTCCAGAGGCGTGCCCAGCAGGCTGGAAAGCAGCAGGCGCTGAGAAAAGGGACGCCGGGTCAGGGTGAAGACGGCCCAGTCGGCCAGTTCTCCGACGCCAAACGCGGCGGCGCTGGCCACGGCCAGTTCCGGAGACGCCATGAACCAGCTGATCCCGCATCCGATAAGCATGGCCCAGAGTATGTTATGCCCGACATGCCGTTGCGCATAGTCGCGCACGACGAAGGTGAAACCTACCGCCAACGAAAGCGGCGGCCACATCTCCCCGTTGGGCAGAGGGATCAGGGGCGTTACGGCAAACGCCAGATTGATGCCGACAATGAGTAAGATATAAACAAGCAAGTGTATCATGGGCGGCAGACTATGCGTTGCGGCGGGCGTCGTCAATCCCTGTTTCTTCGGGGGAAAGCCCGCGGATAAGACAACATTGCGGCATGGCGGAAGCCCGGACGGGCAGGCCCCGCCGTAAAGCATTTCTCTATCCGGGATGCCATGACCGGCGTGGAGCGGGGCATCAGGCCGCCGGTTCGGGTTGACGTCGGCCGCAGGGTATGAAAAAGCAAGTGCAACAAGGAGATACTATGGCTTCTGAACATACCGGAGAACGCCGCTGCGGCTGGGTGGCCCTCATGGGACCTCCCAACGCGGGCAAATCCACCTTGCTGAATGCGCTGATGGGCCAGAAAGTGACTATCGTCACGCCCCGTCCCCAGACGACCCGCAATCAGATCGTGGGCATCCTGACGGAGACGGACGCCCAGGTTATTTTTATGGACACGCCGGGTCTGACCCAGGTGCGGGGGCGTCTCAGCAAGGGCATGATCCAGGCCGTCTGGCAGAGCATGGCCGCCGCGGACGTGATTCTGTTGCTGCTGGATGCGGATTTGTACATCCGCAAGCCGGAATTTCTGGAACGGGACACGGCCGCGCTGGCTGAGGCGTTGGCCGCCGAAGAGCGGCCCGTGATCATCGTGCCCAACAAGATCGACCTGTTCAGCGACAAAAGTAAAATGCTGCCATTGCTGACGCGGCTCAACGAAATGTGGCCCAGGGCCGAAATTTTTCCGGCCTCCGCGTTACGCAGGGACGGCCTGCGGGATCTCCGCGATCTGATCGTCCGCCACTTGCCCGCCGGAGAGGCGCAGTTTCCCGAAGATCAGCTTTCCACGGCCCCCGTGCGTTTCATGGCTGCGGAAATCATCCGCGAGAAGCTTTTTCTGCATCTCAAGCAGGAAGTGCCCTATTCCGTGGCCGTGGATATTGAAAGCTGGGAAGAGGACGAAGAGCGCGGCCAGACGATCATCCACGCCGCCATTTATGTGGCGCGGCCTTCGCACAAAGCCATGGTCATCGGCAAGGGCGGGGCGTCCATCAAGGAAATCGGCATTCAGGCCCGCAAGGAAATCCGGGAACTGCTGGGCGGCAAGGTCCATCTGGAACTGTGGGTGAAGGTTCGTGAGAACTGGACGGAAGATCTGAACTTTTTACGTGAAATGGGAATGATCGGCGACTCCTCCGCGCGCTGACCCCGTTGTCGGCGGGAGGGTTGCGGACGCGCCGCGGGAAACCGGGGCGTCGCCTCAGAGGTATATCATGTTCAGTATGCAAGATGCCGCCGCGTTGCGGGAACGTTGGGAAGCGGTACGGAGGCGACTGGCCGATGCCGTGCGCGCCGCCGGACGCGCCGAAGAAGAGGTGACGCTGGTCGCCGTTTCCAAACTGCATCCGGTCGAGAGCATGGCCTGCCTTGCCGCATGGGGGCAAGTGGACTTCGGCGAAAACTATGTGCAGGAAGCCCGCGCCAAACAGGGGGCGTTGTCCGGAAACCCCGAATGCGTCGCCATGCGCTGGCACTGCATCGGCCATGTGCAGAGCCGCAAGGCCCGCGATGTGGCCGGACGCTTTGCGCTTATTCATTCGCTGGATTCGCTCAAGCTGGCGGTCGGGCTGGAAAAACACCTGGAATCTTCCGGGACGCGCCAGCCTGTGCTCATCCAGGTGAATATCGGGGGCGAGGTCCGGAAGTCCGGCGCGGCCGTGGAAGAGCTGCCCGCGCTGGCCGAGGGCGTCATGGGCTTGCCGCATCTGGAGCTGCAGGGGCTTATGTGCCTGCCTCCGATATTTGACGACGGTCCGGCCGCCCGGCCGCATTTTGCCCGTTTACGCGGTCTGCGGGATGACCTGGAGCGCCGTCTGGGGTGCACATTGCCCCATTTGTCCATGGGCATGTCCGGAGATTTTGAGGAGGCTGTGGCCGAAGGCGCGACACTGGTGCGTATCGGCACGGATATTTTCGGCCCGCGTCCCGCGCGGCACATGAACTGAGGACGTCAAAAGGCCGGGCGGCGCGGCGACAGGGCGGAAATCTCCCGTCAGCATGCGGTAACGCCGGCTTCGGCGCGAGAGAGTGCCGGAGGGATGGTCCGGGGATGCTCGCTCCCTGCGATGGGTGGGGGAGATCTGTTCCGCCGGAGACAGGACTTGCGATTGGAACAATTTGTGCATAAGCTGTGGCGTCCGAAACGGTTTTTCGTCAGTCAACAGGGAGACAGCATATGGCAGGTAGAGAAGCCCCTAAAGATCCGAAAGCGCTTCCCGCGACGGGGTCTGCCCCGGAGGCCCCGAAAAAGCGGTCGCGAGCCAAAAAAATCGTCATTATTCTGGTCATTCTGCTGATGACCCTGGCGGCGGCGGGAGCCGGTCTGTATTGGTGGTTTTATATCTATGTGCCTGTGAAGAGCGGGGAAACGCCCGCGGCGGAGGCGACGGCCACGTCGCAGGGGGCGCCGTCCGGGGAGGTCAAACAAGATGTATCGCCCCGGATTGAGCGTCAGTCCGAGCTGCCGCGCAGCGGCGGGGTTGTGTTGCCCCTGCCGGAGTTTGTGGTCAACCTGTCTGATCCGTCGGGAAAACGTTACCTCAAGTTGGGCATGGAGGTGGAGGTGAACGCCGACGTTTCCAAGGAATTGAAAGCCCAGAGCGCAAAAATACGCGACGCCGTCATTATGTTGCTGGCAGGCAAAAGCTTTGCCGATGTTTCCTCGCCGGAAGGCAAGGTTCTGCTGAAGGCTGAGGTCGGCGCGCGGTTGAATCAGATTTTGGGCGCACAACGCGTGGTGCGGGTATATTTCACCAATTTTGTCGTACAGTAACTGTCGTTGCCAGGGAAGGCGGCGTACTGCGGAGAGACGGCGAATGTCCCCGCGCAGACGACGGCTCGCCTCGCACAGGATGCGCGGGGAAGAGCGGCACTCTTATAAGGAATGACTATGAGCAACGGGCAAGACCAGGACCAGGACGCTCTCGCCGCCGAATGGGCGGCGCAGCTTGATGCGGACATGAACGAAGACGCGGAGGCGGAGCCGGCCGGCGGCGGGGCCAAGGAAAGCGACGATGATTTGGCGTCCCGCTGGGCCGATGCTTTGGCGTCGGAAGAGGAAGAATCCACCCAGGCCGGATGGGACAAGGCTACGCTCAGGGCGCAGGCATCGGACGCCCGCTTCAAGGACATGACGGATATCGCCCGGCAGCCCAGGGCCGACAACGCCAAGCGCGAACTGGATTTCATTCTGGATATCCCGCTGGATGTTTCGGCGGAACTGGGGCGCACGCGTCTGCTGATCAACGAACTGCTGCAACTGGGGCAGGGATCGGTCGTGGAACTCAACAAGCTGGCGGGCGAACCTTTGGAAGTGTACGTCAACGGCAAGCTGGTGGCCCGCGGCGAGGCGGTGGTCATCAATGAAAAATTCGGCGTGCGCCTGACGGACATCATCAGTCCCATCGAACGGGTGAAACAGCTTGGCTGATGTTTCCTGGGGCACGGAGGCGTTGCGCGCCGCAATGGGGGCCGTGCCCGGTGCTCCCGCGTTTTCTTCCTTGACCGGGCAGACGGGCGGGGCGCTCGGCAAGGCCGCATCCACAGCGGGCGAAACCGTGCCTTTGGGAGAAACGAGTCTGTCCTGGAGCGGATATTTTCAGGCTCTGGGCACACTGTTTCTGCTGTTGGCGGCGTTGTGGCTGCTGGTGTGGTTGTTGCGGCGGTATGGAAAATTCCGGTTTCTGCCGCAGCCGGGAGCTTTGCCGCGCAGCGCCCTGCACCTGGAAGCGCAATTGCCTCTGGGGCCGCGCAAAGGCGTGATGGTCGTGCGTTTCCTTGATAAACGCCTGGTGCTGGGGGTGACCGACCAGCAGATAACCCTTCTGACGGAGACTGACGTTTGCCATGAGCAAGACAGTGCGGAGTTTCAGGAAGTTATGGACGCGGAACGGCGCCGGAAAACTGACGCTTAGCTGCGCCTTCCTGCTGCTCTGCGTTTTGTGCGCGTCCGTTGCGGCGTACGCGGCGCAGGATCTGACCATGCCCTCCATGCAGCTTACCCTGTCGGGCGGAGCCACGGAACCGGAAAAAGTTTCTGTCCTGCTGGAAATTCTTTTTCTGCTGACGGTGCTGTCTGTGGCGCCGGCCATCATGCTCACCGTCACCAGCTTCACGCGGATCATCATCGTTTTCAGTTTTCTGCGGCAAGCCATGGGCGTGCAGCAGTTGCCGCCCACACAGATCCTTGCCAGCCTCGCCATTTTCATGACGGTGGTCATCATGTATCCTGTGGGCAAGCAGATCAATGACACGGCGCTGCAGCCCTATCTGGCCGAGAAGATCGGCTACACGGAGGCGTTGGACCGGGCGCAGCAGCCGTTGCGCGCGTTCATGTTCAAGCATACACGGGAAAAGGATCTCTCGGTATTTTACGCGATTTCCAAAATGGAGCTGCCCCGTTCCAAAGAGGACGTGCCCACCATCATGCTGGCGGCGGCCTATGTGATCAGCGAGCTCAAAACAGCATTCACCATCGGCTTTTTGATCTATATTCCCTTTCTGGTGCTGGACATGGTCATTTCCAGCGTGCTGTTGGCCATGGGGATGATGATGCTGCCGCCCATGATGGTGTCCATGCCCTTCAAACTGCTGCTGTTTGTCATGGTGGACGGGTGGAATCTGCTGGTGGGGTCGCTGGTGAACAGTTTTTTGTTGTGACCGGAGGGGGCGCGCGCAACGGCGGGCCGGACTAGTACACAGAAACATCTAAAGTTTCTGTGTACTAGGCGCCATGCGAGAGCATGGCGCGGCGGCATAGTCGCCGTGAATGAGCCGAAAATCGCGTTTTTCGGCGAATGATCTTGACGCAAAATGCGAAGTATTTTGTGTTATGCGGTACTGGTTCCGCCGTTGTACGGATGCGGCGCTGTCTGTCGGTGGATGCCGATACGGGAACTCAGGCATTGCGGGCGGCGGAATGCGGCGTTGCCGGGAGAGCGCCGGAAGCGCCGTGGGAGGAAAACATATATGACCCCGGAATTCGTGATCGGCTTCGGCCGTCAGGCCATTGAATTATGTTTGATGATGTCGCTGCCCATGCTGGTGGTGGGCTTGAGCGTGGGCATTATCGTCAGCGTCATCCAGGCCGCCACGCAGATTCAGGAAATGACGCTGACGTTCATTCCCAAAATCGTCTCCATGTTTATCGCCTTGCTGATCGCTCTGCCGTGGCTGATGGAAAAAATGGTCACCTTCACCAAAACCGTCTTTATCAATATCCCGAACTATATACGCTGACGCCGCTGTGACGCGGCGCGCTTCCGCCACGCAGGGGAAGGCATGCATCAGGCGCTGTGCTGCCGCGCCAGAAGGCCCAGCAACACCGCTCCGGCCTGCGCCACATTGAGAGAGTCGAAGGCGCGGGCCATGGGAATATGCAGCCGCAGGCCGCAACGTTTGAGCACGCCGGGACGCACCCCCTTGCCTTCATTGCCCAAAACCAGAACAGCGGGCAGCGGAATGCGGGCGGTGAAGGCGTCGCGACTGTCGGCGCCGAGAGCTGTTCCGCATATCGTCAATCCGGCTTCTTCCGCCTCATCCAGCGCCCGCGCCAGATTGGCCACGCGCGCCACAGGCAGACGTTCCAAGGCTCCGGCGGCGCTGCGTCGCGCCGCGCCGCCGAGATAGGCGCTGTTGTGCTGGGGCAGAATCATCCCCGCTCCCCCCAACGCATAGAGCGTTCGGGCCAGCGTGCCCACGTTGCCGGGGTCCTGTACCTGATCCAGCGCCAGAAGCACGGGCAGGGGCGCTGAGGGCGCGAGTTCCAGCAATGCCTTGAAGTCCGTGAATCCCGTATCCAGCAGGCGGGCGATGACGCCTTGATGGGTGCGCGGACACAGACGATCCAGCGCACGCGCTTCCACCAGAGAAAAACGCACTGACGCCGTCCGGCAGAGATCCAGCAGGCGCTCCGTTTCCCGTGTGCGCAGCCCTTTTTTGATCAACACCATATCCACACGCCGCGGGTCGCGTTCCAACAGCTCTAGGACAGGTTTGAGTCCGGGAAGGACGGGAGCTTCCTTTTCTTCGCGCGGCGGAAAACATTTCGAATTGTTCATCGGGACGCCTGGGGTACGGGTTGCTGCGGAGCCGGGCGGTCCGCATGCGACAGGAATACTTCATCTTCCCCCAGAGAGGCAAGTCGCGCCCCCTTGGAAAAACACGCTGCTGAAAGCGCTGTTTCCCCGCTATACTTTGTGTAAAAAAAGTCTAGTTTTTTTAAAATGTTGAATAGAAATTCTCCACGTGCTACGGTTGTGCGGATATCAAGATTTTGTCAGCGCATGGAGTAGCTATGGCAGTGCAATCATTCTACTTTTTTCCCTCAAAAAACGCTTTTGGGGCGATATGGCTCCTGGGATTTTTGATCGTCGCCGTGCTGACGGGGGGATGCGGTCCCAGAAGCGCCCCAGTGGAAGATCCCCTCCGTCCCGTATCCGGCATGGGAGCGTATACCTCGGCAGACGACGGTATTGCGCTGAAACCGGCGGAACTGGACGCGCTCCGTTCCACCGGGCAACTGGATCGGGGGCTTTCGGAAAAAGCCATGCGCGACGTGACGTTGGAATACAAATCTTTTCTGCATCAGAAACGCCGTACCATGGAGCGTTTTTCCCAACAGGCGCGCCCGTATCTGGCCTATGCCCGCAAGGCCTTCCGGGATCGGGGCATGCCGGAGGAACTGGCGTGTCTGGCCATTGTGGAGAGCGGCTATAATCCCAATGCCGTTTCTCCGGTGGGCGCGGCGGGCGCGTGGCAATTCATGCCCTATACGGGCATGAAGTACGGCCTGAATCAGGACTGGTGGATGGACGAGCGGCGCGATCCCTACAAGTCCGCCGAGGCCGCCGCCGACTATCTGAAGAAGCTGCACGGGGATTTCAATGACTGGCATCTGGCCGTCGCGGCCTACAATGCCGGGGAAGGCAAGATAGGCCGGGCGCTGGAAAAAACAGGCGCCAGGACGTTTTTCGCGCTGAAAGAAAAAAATCATCTTTTGGATGAAAAGGCGCAGCTGCGGGAAGAAACCAAACAATACGTGCCGCGTTTTCTGGCGGTGTGCAAGATCATGCGCAATCTGGAAAAACTGGGCTTTCAGGCTTGCGATTACGACAATCCGCCGTCCATCGTGCGCCTTCAGGTCAAACCCGGCACGGATTTGATGGCGCTTTCCCGGGCCGTGGGCATGAGCTGGGAGGAATTTGCCTCCTACAACGGGGCGCATAAACGGTATGTGAGCTGCACGGATCGCTCCACGCCGGTTTACCTGCCCGCCGTGCGGGAAAAAAGCGCCCTGGCGCATCTGAACAACCCGCGCGCCGGCAACCGCGCCGGATGGCAGACGTATACGGCGTCCCGCGGCGACACCTGGCAGAACATCAGCCGTCGCAGCGGCGTGCCGGTGGCTGTTCTGCAATCGGCCAACAAACATGTCCGCTCGTTGAAGCCGGGGGCCGTCGTGCTGCTGCCCGGCGGGGCGGGGGTGAACAAGGTGGCGCCCATGGCCGTCGCCTCCGCGTCGACATCCAAAAAGGAAAAGGGCCGGTCCGGACGCTCCGCCGCGACGGAACGTATGACCACGTATACCCTCAAGGCCGGAGACACGCTGTACGACGTGGCGCGCCGCAACGACACCAGCGTGAATGCGCTGTTGGCCGCCAACAATCTGGATGACCCCCGCCAACTCAGGATCGGCCAGCAATTGCGGATTCCCGGGGAAGGGGGCGGTTCTCCCGTCGTTCGCGCGTCTTCCCGCGGCGGCAAAAGCGGCAAGTCCGTTGCCGTGGCCGATGCGGAAAAAACACACGGCTCTTCCGGTTCTTTGGGCGCTTCCCGCCGGGCGAAAAAGAAAAAAGCAACGTATACCGTGCAGCCCGGCGACACCGTATGGGGCATAGCTCGTAAACACAATGTACAGCCCAAAGACCTGATGCAGTGGAACACCGCCGCCGCCAAGGGCACATTGCGGCCCGGCGACACGTTGGTGCTTGCCGCCGATTAGGTATATTTCGCCGTTCGGCACGGGCGAACGCGCCGGACCCGCGCAAAGCGCCGGAGCGTAAAACGGGGAGTCTGAAGGCTCCCCGTTTTCGCATACAACCCAGTCCCCGCAGCCATAGCCAACTGACGGGCTTTTTTATATACTCGGTTCCCATGACGACGCAGCCATACCCCCATACGACTGTTTTTCTGGTAGGCGCGCGGGCGTCCGGCAAAACCACCATAGGCCGGGCGTTGGCCCGGGCTCTGGCCTGGACCTTTGCGGATACGGATCAGCACATTCTGCGCGTGACGGGGTGGAGCGTCGCCGAAATCGTGGCGCGGGAAGGGTGGGAAGGATTTCGCGCCCGTGAAAGCCGCGCTCTGCGCGACGTCGCCTGCCCCCCCGTTGTGGTGGCCACAGGCGGCGGCATGGTGCTGGCGGAGGAAAACCGCGTTTTTATGCGCGAACGGGGCCGGGTGTTTTATCTGCGGGCTCCGGCCGCCGTGCTCGCCGCACGTTTGGAAGCCAATCCGCTGCGGAGTCAGCGTCCGTCCCTGACGGGCAAGAGCGTGGCCGAGGAAGTGGAAGATATCCTGGCGCGGCGTGAGGCGTTGTATCAGGACGCCGCCGGGCATGTGCTGGACGCCGGGCAGTCTCCTTCCCAGGTTGTGGAGCAGATTCTGGGGCATCTG
>CASQEL010000040.1 GCA_949427775.1 uncultured Desulfovibrionaceae bacterium | reverse complement strand
CCCGCAGCAGGCTGCGGGGCACGGGGGGCGTAAAAGCCCGGACCAGGCGCACGTCCACCATGTCCCAACGCGGCTGTTCCGGGGTGGACTTGGGATCAAAGTGCTGATTTTCCGGATCCCAGGCGGTATGATCCGGGTATGCTTCGCGCACGACCTCCACAATGCCCATAATTTCCGTCCTGGCCCCGCTGTGGTACAGAAAGCCCTGATCGCCTTTCTTCATGGCGCGCATGAAATTGCGGGCCTGATAGTTCCGCACTCCATCCCAACTGGTGGTCTGATGCGGCGCGGCAGCCAGATCTTCCCAGGAAAAGCATCCCGGTTCCGTTTTAAACAACCAATACTGCATATATGGTCCCCGGAGTCGCAGTGTATGTGCTTGGGGCATTCCCCGCGCCCGGCCGCCCTGTGCCCCTGCTGAAAATCCCTACATGTCTTCGGTCAGCACCATGTTTCGGGCCGCGGCGGTTTCGTCCAGACGCCGCACCGGCGTGGTGTGCGGCGCGTCATGCAGGCTCCGGGGATCGCTCAGCCCCTGCTTCACGATTTCTTCCAGAGCCGCCGCATACGCATCCAACGTCTGCTTGCTTTCCGTTTCCGTAGGCTCAGCCATCAGGCATTCCTTGACGATCAGCGGGAAATAGATGGTCGGCGCATGGTATCCCCGATCCAGCAACCCCTTGGCAATATCCAGCGCACGCAGGCCTTCCGGCGCGGAAGACACGAATTCATGGGCGCAAATACGCCCGAAAGGCACGACAAGAAAATGCTCCACCAATTTTTTCAGATAGTTGGCATTGAGCACCGCGTGCTCGGCCACACGGGTCAGGCCCTCGCCGCCCAGGCGCAGCACATAGGCGTAGGCCCGCAGCATAATGCCGAAGTTGCCGTAGAACGGCGCGATATAGCCGATGGACTTGGGATGGTCGTAGTCCAGATAGAAATTGCCGTCGGCCTGCCGGGCCACACGTCCTACCGGCAGGAAGGGTTCCAGGCGCGAACACACGCCCACCGGCCCGGCGCCGGGACCGCCGCCGCCGTGGGGCGTGCCCAGCGTTTTGTGCAGGTTCCAGTGCACCACGTCAAATCCCACGTCGCCCACGCGCATCTTGCCCAGAATGGCGTTCATGTTCGCGCCGTCGTAATACAGCAACGCGTCCACGCGGCGCAATTTTTCCACAATACGCGGCAGGTGGGTTTCAAACAATCCCAGCGTGTTGGGGCACGTCATCATCAACGCCGCCACATCCTCGCTCAGGGCTGCTTCCAGGGCTTCGGGATCGATGATCCCGTCCCGCGACGCGATGTTCACCACCTCGAATCCGGCCAGCGTGGCCGAAGCGGGATTGGTGCCGTGCGCGGAATCGGGACAGATGATTTTGGTCTTGTTGTTGCCTTTGTCCCGGTGATAGGCGGCGATGAGCGTCGCGCCGGTGAACTCGCCGTGCGCCCCCGCCATGGGCTGGAGGGTGTAGGCGTCCATGCCGGAGATCTCGCACAACAGGCGTTCCATCTCCCAAATGCACTCCAGAGCCCCCTGGGTCATCTGCGACGTGCCCCGGAGTTGGGCCATGAGCGGATGCAGGTTGCAGAAACCGGGCAACGAAGCCACGTACTCGGCAAACTTGGCGTTATATTTCATGGTGCAGGAGCCGAGGGGATAGAAATTGCCGTCCACCCCGTAATTCTGCCTGGAAAGATTGGTGAAGTGACGCACCACGTCCAGCTCGGAAAGTTCCGGCAGTCGCGGCGCGCTTTTGCGCAGCAGCCCGGCGGGCAGCATATCGGCGGCGGCGTGTTCCGGTTTGGGCGGCAGGCATCCCGTACGACCGGGAACGGATTGGGCAAAGAGGGTTTTCACAGCAGACCTCCAACCATTTCGGCCAGCATGCCGATCTGTTCGCGAGTGTTCTTTTCCGTGCAGGCCAGCAACAGCACGTCGTCCATGCCGGAATAATACCGGCCTGCGGGGAAACCCGCCACGTAGCCGCGCTCCGCAAGGCGTTCCACCACCTCGGCCGCGGGCAGAGGCAGACGCAGAGCCGTTTCGTTGCCGTAGGGGGCGTCATGCAGCAGGCTGACGCCCGGCAGAGCGGTCAGACGTTCCACGGCGTAACGGGCGCGCTCCATGCCCAGTTCGGCCACGCGCGTCAGCCCCTGCGGTCCAAGCAGGGCCATGTACACCAGACTGCGCAACGCGCACAGCGCCTGATTGGAACAGATATTCGAGGTCGCCTTCGCCCGGCGGATATGCTGTTCCCGCGCCTGAAGCGTGAGCACATAGCCTGTTTTGCCGTCCACGTCCGTGGTGCGGCCCGCGATGCGGCCCGGAAACTGCCGGATGAGTTCCTTGCGGCAGGTCATGATGCCCAGGTACGGTCCGCCGAACGACAAGGGCATGCCCAGGGCCTGGCCGTCGGCCACGGCGATGTCGGCCCCCATTTCGCCGGGGGTCTTGAGCACGGCCTGCATGACCGGATAGACCGCAAGGATCGACAGCGCCTTCCGCGCCTTGGCATGGGCGAACAATTCCGTATAATCTTCAATGGCTCCGAAGAAGTTGGGATTCTGCACCACGACGGCGGCGCAGGCGTCGTCCAGGGCGCTCTTGAGGGCCGCGAAGTCCGAACGGCCGACGCATTGGGGCACGGTGACCAGTTCCACGGGCAGATGCCGGGTGTGGGTGGCCAGCATGCGACGCCAGATAGGATTGACGCTCTCGTCCACGACGATTTTATGCCGCCTGGTCTGACGCACGGCCATCATGACGCTTTCAAAGAGAGCCGTTCCGCCGTCGTAAACGGAAGCGTTGGCGCAGGGCATGTCCATCAGGCGCGCGACCGCCGTCTGAAACTCGAAAATGGCCTGCAGCGTGCCCTGCGAGCACTCAGGCTGGTACGGCGTGTACGCCGTGTAAAATTCGCTGCGCGAAGTCACGGCATCTACGGCTTTGGGGATATGGTGATTGTAGAACCCCGCTCCCAAAAAGCTCACCACGTCCGTTCGATTGGCGGCGGCCAGCGCCTCCAACCGCCCGCAGACTTCCATTTCACTCTGTCCGTGGGGCAGATTGAAGCTGCGCGGCCGCATTTCCGGCGTGATATCGGCAAAAAGATCATCCGGCGTCGCCACGCCGATGACGTCCAGCATCTGCCGTACTTCGTCTTCCGTATGGGGAACAAACGGCATGGTGTATGTCTCCAAAAAATGATTTTTACAGGGGAGCAACAAGCCCCTTATATGCAAAGGTCTTTTCCTCCCCCATTCCCCCCGGCCTTCAGGAACGCGCCCTCCGGTCGACGGGGAAGAGTGATGGCAGGCATAAAGGCCTCTCCTCATCCGGTCTGCCGCCTGAGGCGGAACCCGGCGACGGCATGCCGTACATTCGGCGTTTTTTGCGGCAAAGCCTCAGACCCCCCTTGCCGCAATATCCTTTTGTCTGTCGGCTCCGTCGGATTTCGCACGCCGTTTCGGTCGAAGACGTGAAAAACATACGTCTTCCGTGCCGGCGCGAAAAAAGACTGCGATGCGGGACGCGTCAGAGCATGTTCCCTTTGAAAATGCTCTGCCGATCGCGGGAGCAGGCAGCCGCCGCGAAGGCATACGCCCACTCTATGTGCGCTGTTCCCTGCCGGAGCGAGCGTGTCTTTCAGTTGTGACCTTGCAAAAAGTCACAGCGGATCTATTCCGGTGCTGCATAACACAAAATGCTACGCATTTTGCGTCAAGATCATTCGCCAAAAAACGCGGTTTTCGGCGTATGTACGGCGGCTATGCCGCCGCGCCATGCCCCCGCATGGCGGCCGGAACATCAAAACTTTATATGTTTCGGTGTGCTAATGCGCTTCTTCGGCGCACACCTTTGCATATTCCGCGGCATTCAGCAGGCCGGAAGGCGCTTGCGCCAGTTTGACGCGCACCATCCAGCCGTCGCCGAAGGGAGACTGGTTGACCGTTTCAGGGGCGTCCGCCAAAGCTTCGTTGACGGCGATCACTTCGCCGGACACGGGCGCGTACAAATCGCCGGCGGCCTTGACCGATTCCACGGCCCCGAATTCTTTTCCCTGTTCCAGCGACGCGCCTACTTCGGGCAGATCGACAAAGGTGATGTCGCCCAGAGACTCCTGAGCGAAGTGGCTGATGCCGATGACGGCTTCCCCGCCTTCCAGGCGAACCCACTCGTGCGTTTTGTTGTACTGCAGATCATTGGGAATGGACATGCGGAATCCTCCGAAAGCTGTTTGTGTGGAATCAGGATAATGCAATACGGGCGGTGCCTTGCGTGTAGAACGGCAGCGTCGCCCTGACGGCGGGCAGTTCCGCCCTGGCCGTGCGCACCGCAAAGTGCGCATTGTCGGCGTGGGGCGCGTCCACCCAGGCGAACGCGATAGCGTACCCCAGCGTCGGAGCAAAGGAACCGCTGGTGATCCGGCCTACCACGGGACCACCGCCGGGCAACGCCAAAGCATCTCCGTGGCGGGCCGAACGGCGACCTTCAATGGTCAACGGCACCAGCACCCGGCGGATGGTCCGGGCATGGTCCTTGCCCACGTAGTCGGCCGTACTGGTCAACATCTTGCCCATACCCGCCTCGGCCGGGGTATGTTCCGTGTCCAGATCATGCCCGTACAGGGGCAGACCGGCCTCCAGACGCAGGGTGTCGCGCGCCCCCAGTCCGGCGGGTTTGACGCGCGCGTCCGCCAGCAGGGCTTCCCACAACGCCTCGGCGGCGTCCCAGGGAAGATACAGCTCATACCCCAGCTCGCCGGTATAGCCCGTGCGGCTGACCAGCAGCGGCTGCCCCCGGAACGACGTTTCACGGAAGGAAAAATACCCGAGATCCCGGAAAGACGCGCCCAACAGGGCTTCCAGCACATCCACGGACTGCGGTCCCTGAAGATCTATTTTCGCCGTCTGCCCGGAAATATCCTCCATGGATACGGCTTCCGGCAGGCGTTCCCGCAGGGCGGCGAAATCCGATGCCGCGCAGGCTCCGTTGACGACCAGCATGAACTCGTCTTCCGCCATGCGGTACACGATGAGATCGTCGAGCACCCCGCCCCGCGCGTTCAGCAAAAATCCATAGCGGCACCTGCCCGGTTTGAGCGTATCCAGATTGTGGCTGACAGCCGCGGCCAGAGCCGCAGCCGCCCCCGCGCCCCGGATACGGAACTCGCCCATATGGCAGATATCAAAAATCGAGGCCGCGGTACGGGTATGCGCGTGTTCCGCCAGGATGCCCTCATACTGGATGGGCATATCCCATCCGGCAAAGGGACCCATTTTCGCGCCGTGAGCGCGGTGCCATTCATTGAGCGGAGTTTTCAGCAGATCGGACACGAGACCTCCCGGCAGGTTGAGTTTGAAACGCTCCGGTCCTTTGCGGAGAACATGCTCCGGCGATCCGTCACGGAGGCGTCCGCACCTGATTTCCTATCATCATCGGCCCTGTCGCACAAGCGGGACAGCGCGACGCCCCCGGTTGTCCGCGGCCGCGACGCCCGGAAGCGCCCCCATGCCGTGAACGACGCCGGGATGCGTGCCCGTCACAGCCCGGCCAGAAACGCGCGCATGGACGGCGCATCACATCCGGAGAAGAATTCTTCCAGAGGCTGATCCGCCAGGGCATCCGCCAAGGCTTTCTCTGTATGGGCAATGCCGGTCAACCGCGCTTCCAGGACGCCGATGTCCGCCTGCGAAAAAAAGTCGCCGTAGATGCGGCACCCCGCGATCCGGCCGCGGCGCACATCGAAACGACACTCCACCGCGCCCCAGGGAAAACGTTGCCGCCGCCGCTCGCTGAACGGCGGCGACGCGCCATAGTTCCAATCCCAACAGCGGTATTTGCGCTCCGCCAGGTCACGCGCCGCATCCAGGGTCGCAACGGGCAACACGCCCTCTCCCTGTGCGCAGTGCGCCGCCAGAGCGCTCTGCAAGTCCCGCATGCCCACGCCGGAGGGCAGCATTTCCGAAAGATTGCAGACCCGGCTGCGGATGGAGGCCACCCCTTTGGAGATATATTTGTCAGGCGCGCCGGTAAGCACCGCGCCGAGCATGTCCAAATCCAGATCCACCAGCAATGTGCCGTGATGCAGAACCGCGTGCCTGTTGCGCGACTGGGCGCTGCCGGACACCTTGCGCCCGCCCACGGTGATATCATTACGGCTGGAAAATGCCGCCGCGACGCCGAATTCGGCCAGGGCCGCCAGCACCGGACGCAGAAACACCCCGAAATCCAGGCGTCCCCGGCCTTCGGAGGGCGCCAGAAAAGAAAAATTGAGGTTGCCCGCATCATGGTACACCGCGCCGCCGCCGGTCATGCGGCGCACCACAGGCAGATTGTACCGTCGCACAAGATCGGCGTTGATTTCTTCCAGGGTGTTCTGATGGCGTCCCACAATGACGGACGGTCCGTTGCGCCAGAGCAGAAACCATCCCGGATCGCCGGGACGGAGGGCGCTGAACAAGGTTTCTTCCAGGGCGAGGTTGAGCGCGGGATCCAATGAATCTAACCGCAGAGCCAGCATAGCGCCTCCAGGCTGGAGAAATCGCACGCCGGAATTTTGCGTGCGAAGGGAAAGGGAAAGTCCGGTCCGGAAAACAGCGCGTCCCCTCCCCGGACAAAACATGTCCGAAGACACATCAGCAGGTAGTGCGAGGAACATTCCGCACATTCCGAAAATGGCGGCAGCTCCCCAAATCAGTTGGAGTTTTGTTGCCGGACAAACCCATCCCCCAAAAAAGGAGCCACTTCGTGGAGAGTAGCAAGGACTTCGGAAAAACGGAAGGACGAGTCGTCCGGGTCAACGAGGACGAGCTCAAAAAGCAGGCTCAAACGGTCATGGGGAGGCGGCGTCCGGTCAGTGTCGGCGCGTGTCGCTATCGGGGGCGACAAGGAAAGGTATCGTGAAATCCCCGGTGTGGCGGAAGGCCGTCGTGAAGATGCGGAAAGCCGGAGGAACTTTTTTCAAGGTACATGCCCATGTGGGCGAAAGCAAATTGTGAATGACGACACGCTCTAATTTGCCATGTCATAATTGACAGCGTTTTTGGGCTGAAATAATTTATTCCCAAACAGGGTGAAGTGTTTCTGTCGGAACCTCTTGAGCCGGAGCCTGTCTCCGCACCCGTGAGGAATCGGATATGTTGAGTGAATTTAATGGGGATTTCATTCAATGGCTGCGTGGATTTTATTATACAGCTACCTGTGGAAACATGACGGCGGCCATGAAGGAGATGCATAGAAACCAGTCTGCCCTGACATATCAAATCAAAAGCCTGGAAAAAGAATTTGGGGTAAAGCTCTTCACCGGCACAAAAAACAACAGGATCCTGACGGAAGAAGGCAAATTTTTGCTCAACCGCGCCTCACAGTTATTCAGCTTTATAAATGATCTGCGAGAGCAACTTGCCAGCCCCCCCTCGGATGTGCGCGGCGAGTTGCGGATAACAGCCATGTTTTCTTTTTACAATCATATCCTGCCGCTGCTGCTCGAACGCTTTGGGATGCAATATCCGGATGTCTTTTTTCGCCTTACTTCCGGCCTTTTGGAAACTAAACTTTTTGAAGATATCCAAAGCGGCAATGTGGATATCGGCATTCTTTCTTCAATCCGCATTCCTGAAGACCTGGAGGCCACGCCGCTATTTTTGAGCGAGCTTGCTTTGATCACCCCACTTCAGATAACAATGCCGGAAAATACAATAACATTGGATTTTCTCAAGAATCTGACGCTGGGGGCCACCATGCCAAAGTCCAGTCTTTGGCTGAATATTTCTTTTCAATGCCAGCAATTTGGCATAACACTTAAACCAAAACATATTATTGACCATCAGGACACGCTTTTGCGCTGTGTGTCTGCCGGTCTGTGCAGCACAATTTTAGACAGATTTGTCGTTGATGACATGCCCTGGCTAACTTGCAATATTTATTCCCTGAAAAATATATTCAAGCCTCGCCAATATTATATGATTACCCAGAAATCGATTTCCTATCAATATCCACAAGTAAAGGCCTTCCATGCCTATATGATGCGAGAATTTGAAGTGAAATATGAGTCTGATTAGGGAGTGGGAATCAATAACTATTTTCCAACTTGAAAGTAAGGATCAATTTGATCCAGTGCCATAATAAAGAGGTTATCTTCCAGATAAAAATAGAGCTCGCATCCTTTCTTGCAGCCATAGAGACATTTCCGGCAAACCTTGCGGCCGCAATACGCGTAGGCATCCTCATCGGCCAGAGCGAAAATTACCGGCGATCTCTTTTTTTCAGGCACTATTTTAAAATACATCCCCACAAACGTTTTTAGCGCTATCCATGCAGGTTTCTGTTCCCGCCAATGGACGACAACGGCATTATTATTAAAACCGCCGACTATCTGATAAGAAAATTCTTCGGGCGCCGGTTTTGCCTCCAGCAATGACATCCCTGAGCCACAGCAGACGGAGTGTGTGGAAACACCCCCCGGCCATTCGTAATATATTTTGCCGCAACCGGCACATCTGTAAAATGATGCTCCCGAGATCAGACAAGCCGGTTTACGGGGTGATTTGCACCGGAAGGGACTGAAATTATATTCTTGCATAGGGCAGCCTTGAAAATCAAAGGAACCGGCAAAAGCCGGTCCCCTGATAGCAGTAAAAGATTTTTATTAGAGGCCAAGAAGGTGTTTGACTTTTTCCACAGCTTTTTCGTAGGGCATTTCAATGCCTCCGGTCCAAAGCGCGAACCCGGCTCTGGCCTGTTCGACAAACATTGCAAGACCGCTTTCCACTTGCCAGCCGGCGGCTTTGGCCTCTCGGATTAACCGCGTTTCCAGCGGGTTATAAACAATATCATAAACAAGGCCGGTTCTGCCCGCCAAGGCCGAAGCCTCATAGGGCGTCATGTTTACCTGATCACCTTTCATTCCCTCGGAAGTGGCATTCACGATCAAATCGGCATCGGGTTTCATGCGCTCATCCCAGGGAATGACTGTCACGCCAAATTCCTTTCCAAGGGTAGCAGCCTTTTCCTGAGTGCGGTTGGCAAGAGTGATGCTTGGCACGCCCAATTCCTTGAGCCCCGCCAGTACGGCGCGCGAGACGCCGCCGGCCCCGAGCACCAGGGCATGTTTGAATTTTTTGCCTTTAAGCGGCGCCATAAAGCCGATTACATCGGTATTTTCACCGCAAAGATTGTCCCCTTCCCAATAATAGGTATTGATTGCGCCGATATTTTTCGCTCTATCCGTAACCTTGTCAACAAGCTTGAGGGCGGCAACCTTGTGGGGGATAGTGATATTTCCACCGAGAATTTTCAATGTGCGCACAGCGTTGAAAAAGTCTGTCAGCTTGTCTTCCGGTTCCGACCAGGCCAGGTAGACGCCGGGAAAGTCGACTTCATGAAAACCCCAGTTATGGAGGGCGGGACTCATGCTATGGCCAAGCGGATAACCGACTATGCCAAAAAGTTTTGTAGGAAAGTCCATAGTATCTCCCCGAGTTATTTGAAGCTTGCATTTGAAAGGGTCTTTTTGTCGCAAATTGCGCCTGAAGTTGCCCACTGCGTCGAAGCGCGGTTGGCCTTGCGGGCAACTCCGCGGGCGTATTTGCAAGCCAATCCGCCATAGTGGATTAGGCAATTTCATTACCGATCCGCTATCGCTCTGCTCCTTGCACCGTGTCCTTGTAAACATCCTTCAAAAGCAGCCCGGCTATTGTGCCGATAATTGAACACACAAAGAGAATCATGAAAGCTGTGTGGTAAGAGCCTCCCAACGGCAAACCGGCGCTCTTGGCGCTGTTGACACAGGAGCCGATAATAAGCTGCATGCAGCCACCGCCGCCAAACAGCACAAATGACCATACCCCGGCCAAAGGACCCGCCATGCGCGCGCCGAATACAACACGGGTGGCTGTATAGGCAATGGAGCTGGCTGCCACGGAAAGACCTATGAACAAGGTAACCAGATAAAGTGACCAGTAGGGCAGGCTTTCCGTGCAGAAGGCAATCATTGCCGCCCCGATAAGGGCAAGAATGTTGACCATGGCCATGCCGATTCTGAAAGAATGGAAAACATGGCTTGAGAGCCACATGACTATTGGATTGCCGATGGAAAAGCCCACGGCGCCCAGCGTAAGGATGCCGCCAATTTCCAGCTTGCTCAAATGATAAACGTCGGTGATGTAAAGGCCGGCCCACATGCCGTTGAAAGCATAATGCACGGCGGCAATGGTCATGTACCAAATGGCGATGCACCAGAAATTTTTGTTTTTCATGGCGCTCCCAAGCACGGATAACAAAGATGCCTTGGGGGCGCCGCTGGAGGAAGAAGAGAGATCATCCGCAACCACATAGTCTTCCGGAGGCTGACGGACAATAAAAAATGCCAGCACAGCCATTGTGATCATGAGAATGGCTATCGATCCATACCCTACGCGCCACCCCATGGATTGCACCAGCCAGGAAAGCGGAGCAGTGCCGATGATATTGCCGATTCCCCCAAACAGGAAGAACCAGGAAATTACATTGCCATATTCCTTCACATTGAACCAACCGGCAAAACTGGTGGTGCCGGCTGTGACCACAATGGAAGTGCCAAGACCAATAAGCAGCGCGCCAAATATGAGCAGGGGGAAGGAATCAACAGAAACAAACAGCAAAGTGCCGATGCCTGCAAGGCCGAACAAAATGCCCATGCAGTTTCTTGGACCAAATTTGCTTGACAGAAATCCTGAAAAAAGAATGAAGAGGGCGTAACTGTAAAACGTTGTGGAACCGAGGACGCCCATTTGAAAGGGTGAAAGG
>CASQEL010000039.1 GCA_949427775.1 uncultured Desulfovibrionaceae bacterium | reverse complement strand
ATAAACTGGCAATTCAGCACAGATGATGCGAGGATAAAACTGAAAAGCCTTTATCAGAAAATTTAAAAGTTATACAGTACTAGAAAGGGGAAAGCTCCAGCACCAGCCGCGTTACGGCTCTCCGGTCGCTTTCTCCAGGCGCCGGCTGTTGCGCAGTCGGCGCCTGCCGTTATGCGGATACGCCGTGTCGGAAGCCGATTCCGAACACGTCATCAGGGCAATCGCGCGAACGAAGATAATTTATTGGAAATATTGGTAATTCATGCGTCGGTCGTTAAAAATCTTTCTCGTTATTTCAAATAGTTATGCGCTTCTTGCGATTGCCCTGAACACGTCATAAAGAATACTTGACAGACGACAAAAGAATATCTACATGCTGTTCAGGTGAAAAAAATACTTTTTGTCAAAAATTCTACACTATGTCAAGATGTTATATAAAAAGCGAGCACAACATGCCAGAGATTTTCTACCGTGTGCGCATCTGTGCGGCCGGTCTTCGCCCGGTGCTGCTGGTGTGTCTGTTGCTTGTCCTGATGCAGCCCGTTCGGGCCAAGGCAAGCGAATTCGTCGGCCCCATAACGCCGAAAGGCACTGACAGCGCCTGGGTCAGCGTACCGGCGGGGGCACGTCCGGCGTATATAGGCATCCACGGCGGCACGGTTCCCGTCAGTCTGCTGACCGCCCGCGACGGCACCTCCATGGTGACGTTCGTAGGCCAGACCGGCAATGACTTTTTGCGCATTCTCCGGCGTATGGACATCACGCCTCCCGCGGAACTGTCGAAATCCGCCGCCCATGAAAACACGACACGGATGAGCGCCGTTACTCCCGGAAGCAACGCCACCATCCTGAAAGCGGATACCCCGGTAGGCAACATTCCGGTATTTTACGTCACAGGAGGCGGATTTGCCCGTATGGAGCTGTCGAACGATCAATGGCTGCCGTTCGGCCTTTCCGAAACGCCTCTGAGCCTGGAAGGCCAGGTAGCCAAGCCCATGCACATCACAAAAGCTAAAAAATACCGGCATGTCCTCCTCCCCGGCAACCTGAAGCGTTCTTCCCTGACCCGCCGCTGATGTTTTTCCCCGTTCTGAAAAAAGATTTCCGGAGAGTCCCTCAGACTCTCCGGAAATCTTTTTTCAGAAACGCCGCCCGTCGTTTCACCGCCCGCCCCTGCGGACGCGCCCCTGTATGCAAAAAGCGACGCCTTCAGGGCGGTACTGATCTCCGGATGCGGCTTCTGACATATTTTTCATGAGAACTAGTACACAGAAACATCTAAAGTTTCTGTGTACTAGCCGCCATGCGAGAGCATGGCGCGGCGGCGTAGTCGCTGTGAATGAGCCGAAAACCGCGTTTTTCGGCGAATAATCTTAACGCAAAATACGAAGTATTTTGTGTTATGCGGTACTAGAGCATTTTCAAAGGGAAAAATGCTCTGACGCGGATTGCGGCCGTTGGGGATCGTGTTATGCGCCACACGCGCATTTGTATGTAAACAATCAAAGAAAATCTGAGGTTACAATTCCGGCTCTCCCGGAACATCATGATCTGCGGATCGAACAGCTCCGGCGTGTGTGCCGGGGCTGTTTTTCGATTCAGATACTATCGGGCAAAGTTTTGCCGGATACTGTTCCAGTATATGGCATTATATATGCATGATTAATGGTGTCACTTGTCTCTGAGCTACATGGAATGATGTGTGAAAAATTTTTTGGGAGGAAAAATGCGATTAACCATCAGCACAAAATTGCTCCTTTTCATTGTCGTTGCGTCGAGCATCGTGTGCGGTGCGCTCCTTTGCACCGCCATATACAATATGGGTATGCCGCTTGAAACGCAGCGTGATATCAGCCTCCGTCAGGCACAGGCCACCGTCGACACCATCAATAAGGAAATTCTGAAAAAATATGAACAAATGGTTTCGATGACGGCGTCTTCTTCCCAATTGACGGATGCCGTCATCGCCCGGAATCATGCTGACGTGGTCGCGCTGTCCAAAGATTTCATGCGACGGACCGGAGCGTCCTTTATGACCGTCACCGATAACAACGGCAAGGTCGTCGGGCGCGGCCATTCCGCCCGTTTCAAGGACGACGTCACCAATCAGGAATCCGTTGTTCAGGCGCTGCGGGGCAAGCCCGCCGCCGGCATCGTGCAGGGAACGGACGTGCCCATGTCCCTGCGGGCCAGCGCGCCCCTCATGCGCGACGGACAGGTGGTGGGCACGGTTTCCATGGGCGTTTCTCTGGTCACCCCGGAATATCTGGAAATGCTCAAGGGCATCAACGAAATGGAGGCCGCCATTTTCAAGAATGACACCTGCGTTATGACCACGCTCCAGAAAAGCGACGGCACCCGGAACATAGGCGGCCGGATGGAGACGCCGGAAGTGCTGCAGACTGTTCTGCGCGACGGAAAGCTGCTGTTCACCACCAATACCATCGAGGGCGTTCCCTATTGTTCCGCATATTGGCCCGCCCGGAATCTGAACGGCGATGTCGTCGGCATATGGTTTATCGGGATGCCCCGTAAAAACGTCGACGATCTGCTGACCCAGGGCATTTACAAAACGCTTGCCGTCAGCGCGCTGATTCTGTTGCCCATTATGGTGATCACTCTGGTCTTCCTGGCGCGACTCATGTCCCCCATCAAAAAAATCGTGGCCTATGCGGAGGCAATTTCCAACCACAAGGATGCCGTTCTGGAGTTCCACAGCAAAGACGACCTGGGCCAGTTGGCCGACATCCTTCGCAACATGGTCCGTTCACTCCAGGATCAAACGATCTGGTATCAGGGGATTCTGAACGCGCTGCCCTTCTTCATCTCCGTGACGGACAAGGAAAAACGATGGATCTTTGTCAACCGGAAGGGACTTGAAAAACTTGGCAAGGAATTGAAGGACATCGTAGGCAAACCCTGTTCCGAAAGAAGGGGGCCCGTGTGCGGCTCCACTGATTGCGGCATCGAATGCCTGCGCCGCGGACAGTCCCGTGTGAACATGATCATGCCCGACGGCGAACACGATGAGGTATATCTTGCGAGTCTGTTTGACGCCACCGGCAACATCGTCGGTCAGGTGGAAGTTTTTGTTGACGTCACGGAACAGGAAAAGCTGAAGGAAGAAGCCGCCAATGCGGCGACGGCGACGCGCATCGACATGGCGGAACGGTTGGAAAATGTGGTGAACGGCTTGACGGGGGCCACGCAGACCCTGTCCGGAGAAATATCCGGCGTGGAGACGCGCTCCTCTCAGGTGGCCGCCCGCACAAGCGAAATCGCCGCGGCCATGGAAGAAATGAACTCCACGGTTCTGGAAGTGGCCAGAAATGCCGAAGATGCCGCAACAGCCTCGCAAAACGTTCTGCACAACGCCGGAGAGGGCGGCGATTTGGTTCAGAACACCGTCAGCAGCATGAAGGAAGTACAGGAACAGTCGCTGAGCCTGAAAACCGGGATGGAAGGATTGGCGCGGCAGGCCGCGGATATCGGCAATGTTCTGATGCTTATTCGTGACATCGCCGATCAGACCAACCTGCTGGCGTTGAATGCGGCCATAGAGGCCGCCCGAGCCGGAGAAGCCGGACGCGGCTTCGCCGTGGTGGCCGACGAAGTCCGCAAGCTGGCTGAAAAAAGCATGGGCGCCACCCGTGAGGTGGAAACCGCCGTCAAGGCCATTCAGGAAGGCACGGCCGCCAGCTCCATCACCGTGGACGGCGCCGCGGCGGCCATCAACGAAGTGACCACCCTGGCGCATCAGTCCGGCGAGGCCCTGCACCGCATCGCCCGTTTGTCGGAAGACGCTTCTTCCCGCGTGCAGGCCATTGCCGCGGCGGCCGGGCAGCAGTCCAGCGCTTCGGAACAAATCACGCGCAACGTCGCGGACGTCAACGAGCTTACCGGAGGCGTCGCCTCCGCCCTGCATACCGCGGCTTCCGCCGTGGAAGGTGTGGTCGGGCAGGTCGAGGTACTGGAAAAGCTTCTCGCGGATATGCGTCGCAACTGATCCCTGAAAGACATATGTTCCCATGATTGCAACGCCGGGAGCGAAACCGCTCCCGGCGTCGTCTTCTTTCAGCATGTTCAGCAGGCTGATCAGTTATGAGAATGCTTATTGACAATTACATAGTTAACTGCTAGGTAATTGGACAAATTTTCCGCGTCATGTCCTGATGTTATCCGAAATCACAGCCGGAGCCAAGGAAATCTCCATGCCGATCAAGATTCCCGCCGATTTGCCCGCCCGTCAGGCCCTGGAAGGCGAAAACATCTTCGTCATCACCGAAGATCGCGCCGTGCGCCAGGATATCCGCCCGCTGGAAATCGCCATCGTCAATCTCATGCCCACCAAAATCGCCACGGAAACACAGCTCCTGCGGTTATTGGGAAACACCCCGCTCCAGGTCAATGTCACCCTGTTGCGCACGGCGGAGCACGCCTCAAAAAATACTCCGGCCACGCACCTGGACCGTTTTTACCAAACGTTCGATGAAATTCGGCACCGTACCTTCGACGGGATGATCGTCACGGGCGCCCCTGTCGAACACATGCCGTTCGATCAGGTGGACTATTGGGAAGAGCTCCGGGCCATCATGGGATATGCCTGCTGCAACGTCTACTCCACCCTGTACATCTGCTGGGCGGCTCAGGCGGCCCTGTACTATTACTACGGCGTGCCCAAGCACACCCTGCCGCGCAAGCTCTCCGGCGTTTACAGGAATCGCGTTCTGGCCCCTTCCTGCCGTCTGTTCCGCGGATTCGACGACGAGTTCCGCGCGCCGCACTCCCGGCATACCGAAGTGCGCCGGGAAGATGTGGAAAAAGTCGGCGTGCTGCACATTCTGGCCGACTCTCCCGAGGCGGGCGTGAGCATGGTGGAAGCCCAGGACGGCAGCCAGGTCTTCGTCACCGGGCATCTGGAGTACGATCGCGACACGCTGGACGCCGAATACCGGCGGGATAGGGAACGCGGCCTGAATCCCCGCGTGCCCGAGAACTATTATCCCGACGACAATCCCCAATGCGCGCCGCGGGTCGGCTGGCGCGCCCATGCGCACCTGTTTTATTCCAATTGGCTGAACTATTACGTCTACCAGGAAACGCCCTACCATATGCCGCAGATCCGCAAGGCGGCCGGACACGGCTGTTCCGTCGCGACGACGCGGCGGACAAAAGGATTTCTCGATGAGCAGACATTTTGAAACACTGGCCGTGCACGGCGGCCAGATCCCCGACCCCGGCACCCTGTCGCGCGCCGTGCCCGTCCACAGGACCACCGCCTATGTCTTTCGGGACGCCGAGCATGCCGCGCGTCTGTTCGGCATGCGGGAGGCGGGGAACATCTACACCCGGCTGGGCAATCCGACGCAGGCCGTGCTGGAAGATCGCGCCGCCTTGCTGGAAGGCGGCAGCGGCGCGGTGGCCTTTGCCTCAGGCACGGCCGCCGTGTTCTCGGCATTGATCAACGTGGCCGGACAGGGCGATGAACTCATCGCCGCCAGCAGCCTGTACGGCGGCACCTACACTCTGCTGGACGCCATTCTGCCTCAGTTGGGCATCACCTGCCGTTTTACGGAAGTGAATGATTTCGCTGCTATGCGCGCCGCGGTCACGGACAGGACGCGCGCCCTGTACATGGAAGCCATCGGCAATCCCAGCCTGGATGTGGCCGACATCGCCGCGGCCGCGGAAATGGCTCACAGCTGCGGTCTGCCCCTGATCGTGGACGCCACGTTCGCCACGCCGTACCTGCTGCGCCCGCTGGAACACGGCGCGGATATCGTCATCCACTCGCTGAGCAAATGGATGGGCGGGCACGGCACGGCCATCGGCGGCATCGTGATTTCGGGCGGCGCGTTCGCCTGGGGCGGCGGTCGTTTTGAACTCTACGACGAGCCCGATCCCGGGTATCACGGCCTGCGCTGGGGACACGATCTGGAGCCCGGAGCCGATCCCTTCCTGCTGCGCCTGCGCACCGTGCCGTTGCGCAATGTGGGCGCCTGCATCAGCCCGGACAACGCCTGGATCTTTCTTCAGGGTCTGGAAACGCTGCCTCTGCGCATGGATCGGCACTGCGCCAACGCCCTGGCCGCGGCCGAATTTCTGCGCGCGCATCCGGTCGTGGACTGGGTGCGCTATCCCGGTCTGCCCGATGACCCCGACCATGCCCTGGCCGAGCGCTATCTGCCGCGCGGTTGCGGGGGCATGGTGGTCTTCGGCATCCGCGGCGGCAAAACCGCGGGACAGCGATTTATCGAAAGGCTGGAGCTGTTCTCGCACCTGGCCAATGTGGGCGACGCCAAAAGCCTGGCGATTCATCCGGGAAGCACCACGCATTCCCAGCTCAGCGAGGCGCAGCAGCGCGAGGCCGGCCTGCGGCCGGAACTGATCCGGTTGTCCATCGGCCTTGAACATATTGACGATATTATCGGAGATCTCGCCGGGGCGTTGGAACACGCCTGAGGTCAGCCTTCACTATGGCATTTTTGTTTGAAACGCCGTTCGCGCATAGATGCAACTTCGTCTGTCGAACGCGCCGTCTGACAATGGCGACTCGTCAACGGGTTTGATCCAGGAGAAAAATATGATGCGTTTTTCCACCCGCACGCGATACGGTCTGCGCTTTTTAATCCGGCTGGCCGCCCGCCCGCCCGAAGAACTGGTGCAGTTGTCGGAACTGGCGCGCGAAGAAAACATCTCCCCCGGCTACCTGGAGCAGATTGTCCGCGCTCTGCGCCCCCTGGGCATTCTGCGGGCCGTGCGCGGCGTCGGCGGCGGCTATGCCCTGGCCCGTCCGGCCGCGGAAATCACCATGGAAGATATTTTCGAGCGCCTGGAGGGAGAATTATCCCCGGTCGGCTGTCTTGCGGGCGACCGCGCCTGCAGCAGGCAGCACGTCTGTTCCACACGATCCTTTTGGCAGGCTCTGGACGAGCATGTGAGAAATTTTCTGCGGGGGATGACTTTGGAACAATTGATAGTTACCATGAACGATGCGCCCGAAACTCTGTGTCGGGACATCAGGCGGGACTCCGCCCCCGCCGCGGATCGATGCGGCGCGCGGCGCTGTCAGGGTCAGCCCTCATGACAACGCCGTCCGCGAAACACCGCATGTTTTCGACCGGCAAGGCGCACATTGGGTGAAACTGTAGTGAACATGCCGCAAGGTCGATGTCGGCCCCGCAACGCCGCGGGGCGAAAAACGGCGACGTTGCGGCAGGCGGGATCATGAAGGCTGACCCTAAACATATACTCAGGAGAACATCATGTGGGATTACACTGACAAGGTGCGCGAGCACTTCGTAAATCCCCGCAATGCCGGGGAATTGCCCGATGCCAACGCCGTCGGCGAGGTGGGAAGCCTGGCCTGCGGCGACGCTCTGAAGCTGTTTCTGAAAATCAGCGACGACGGCCGTATCGAAGACGCCCGTTTTCAAACCTTCGGCTGCGCCAGCGCCATCGCCTCCAGCTCCGTGCTGACGGAATTGATCAAGGGAAAGACGGTGGAAGAAGCCTCCCGAATCACCAACAAGGACATCGCCGCCGAGTTGGGGGGTCTGCCCAAGGAGAAAATGCACTGCTCGGTTATGGGCGAAGAAGCTCTGGAAGCCGCCCTGCGCAACTGGCGGGGGGAACCGGCCGTGCCTCACGCCCATGAGGAGGGCAAACTCGTCTGCAAGTGCTTCGGCATCACCGACGCGCAGATCATCCATGCCATCCGCGAGAATAACCTCAAGACGGTCGAGGAAATCACCCATTACACCAAGGCGGGCGGCGGTTGCGGTGAATGCCTGGATGAAATCGCCGAAATCCTGGCGGCGGAATCGGGCAAGCCCCGATTGCGGGAACTCAAGCCGGTGACGCCCAAAAAGATGACCAACGTGCAACGCATGCAGTTGGTGATGAAGACCATTGATGAGGAAATCCGTCCCCGCCTGGAAACGGACGGCGGCGACATCGATCTGGTGGACGTGAACGGGACCACGGTGACCGTGGCCCTGCGCGGACGTTGCGCGCAGTGCCGGTCCAGTCTGGTGACCATCAAGGAACTGGTGGAAAAGACCCTGCGCGAACAGGTGGACCCCGCCATCACCGTGGAGGAGGCCCAGGCATGAAGACCGTCTATCTGGACAACAACGCCACCACGCGGGTAGCCCCGGAAGTGGTGGAGGCCATGCTTCCCTATTTTTCGGATCTGTACGGCAATCCCTCCAGCATGCACACCTTCGGCGGACAGGTAGGCAGGGCCGTGGCCGGGGCGCGCGAGCAGATGGCCGCCCTTCTGGGAGCCCGGCCGGAGGAAATCCTGTTCACCTCCTGCGGCACGGAGAGCGACAGCACGGCTATTCTCTCGGCGCTGGCCACGCAGCCGGACAAGAAACATATCGTGACCACCAGGGTGGAGCATCCGGCCGTGCTGGCGCTGTGCCAGCATCTGGAGCGCCGAGGATACGAGATCACCTATCTCGGCGTGGATTTCAAGGGCCGCCTGAATCCGGATGAATACGCCGCCGCCCTGCGCGGCGATACGGCCATCGCCTCCGTGATGTTCGCCAACAACGAGGTAGGCAATGTCTACCCCATTCAGCAACTGGCGGAAATCGCCAGGGAAAAGGGCGTGCTCTTTCACACCGACGCCGTGCAGGCCGTGGGCAAGATCCCCATGGACATGACGACGCTGCCCGTGGATTTCCTGTCCCTTTCCGGACACAAACTGCACGCGCCCAAGGGCATCGGCGTGCTTTACATCCGCAAGGGCACCCGCTTCCGCCCGCTGTTGCGCGGCGGGCATCAGGAGCGCGGCCGCCGCGCCGGAACGGAAAACGTGCCCTACATCATCGGCCTCGGCATGGCCGCCGAACTGGCCGCGCGGAATATCGACCGGGAACAGAGTCATGTGGCGCTTCTGCGCGACAGACTGGAGCACGGCCTCGTGAACGCCGTTCCGGATGCCGTGGTCAACGGCGACACGGATTCCCGCCTGCCCAACACGTCGAGCATCGCCTTCAAATATGTGGAAGGCGAAGCCATTCTGCTGATGCTGGATCGCCTGGGCATCTGCGCCAGCTCCGGTTCGGCCTGCACTTCCGGCAGCCTGGAGCCTTCTCACGTGTTGCGGGCCATGGGCGTACCGTTCACCTATGCCCACGGATCGGTGCGCCTGTCTCTGTCGCGCTATACGACGGCGGAAGAAATCGACTACGTGATCAGGGAGTTCCCCCCTGTTATTGAGCGGCTGCGGGCCATATCGCCGTTTCGCGGAGAACAGGGCGGCCCGGCAGGCTCCCGCTGACGTGCGCCCGACCGCGCCCGCCGTGCTGTTCCGTCGCCCTGGCGGAGCAAGTGCGCCATGCGATTGCTCCGGGACCGGAGCGCAAACAGATGCCGCGCCGGTCGCAACGCGCATACGGGCGCTTCCGTTCCCCATTCTCCGCCTCTTCCGCCCCCGACGGATGGCGGGGAATGCCGCATCAAAAGAAAAAACGCTCGTCGGCGACGGCGCATTGCTCCCGCCGCCGTTTGGTCGTATGCTGCGTCTTTACCTCAAGCCAACAGGAGAAAAACCATGTCCGCAACCGTACAGCAGGAAGTGAACGCGTTTCTTGATGCCTGGACCGTCGATCCCAACAATGCCAAGGCCGCATTTTCCGCATACCGGGAATGGTTGGCCGCGCAACCCGGCGTCAGCCTGGAATTCAAAGCCCGGCCCGGCGTCAGCTATTCTCTGCGCGCCGTCCATGAAAATCAGCGGGAGCGACCTCTGTTCGTGCTGGTGGACGTGGTGGACGACGAGCCCGAGGCCCGCTGGCTTTCCGTGTGTTTTTACGCGGATATGGTCAGCGACCCTGACGAGGCGGGGGATTTTGTTCCCCAGGGTCTTATGGGGCAGGATGCCTGCTGCCTGAACCTGGAAGAGGATGATGCAACCATGCGCGCCTACATTCAGGCCCGACTGCGGGAAGCTTGCGCCAAGGCCGCGGCGTAGAGCGTTTTCAACGTGAAAATGCTCGAGTGTTTCACATGCGACATGAGTATACCTGCATCCTGATGGATCTCGACGGCACCATCATCGACTCCATGCCGGGCATCACCCGTTCGGCGCAGTACGCGCTGCGGCACTTCGGCATTCAGGTCGATGATCTCGACGAACTCCGCCCGTTTATCGGCCCGCCGCTGAAATATTCCTTTATGGAGTTTTACGGCTTCAGCGATGCGCAGGCCGACGCCGCCGTGCAAAAGTATCGGGAACGCTATGCGGTAAAGGGCGTGCACGAGAATACGCTGTACAACGGCATGGAGCATTTTCTGGAGCACATGACGCGGTGCGGCAAAACGTGCCTGCTCGCCACGTCCAAAGCCGCGCACTTTGCCGAACAGATTCTCACGGAATTGCATCTCCGGCAGTACTTCGCCCTTGTCGGCGGCAGCGGACTGGACGGCAGCCGCGACACCAAGGCCGACGTCATCCGATACGTGCTGGACGAACAGGGCATCACGGACACATCCGCCGTAGTGATGGTGGGTGACAGAAAATATGACGTCATCGGCGCGCGGCAGGTGGGCGTGGACTCCATAGGCGTGCTGTACGGCTACGGCAGCAGGGAAGAACTGGAGCAGGCCGGAGCCACATGCATCGTACGCGACGTGCGCGAGCTTGAAGACGTGCTGTGTCCGCACGCCGCATAACAGGTATGTCCGGGCCGCTGAACATATGGCCCGCCGGCTTCGGCGGGAGGAATTGCCACGGTTCCTCCCGCCGGTCTTTTGTATGCGACGCGCCGCGTAAACCTCTCCCTTCAAATTGCGCTTGTGCCTTCGCGGCGGCCGCCCGCTCCCGCAGTCGGCAGAACATTTTCAACGTGAAAAATGCTCTAGTACACAGAAACATCTAAAGTTTCTGTGTACTAGCCGCCATGCGA